>JBAYFD010000070.1:0-8305 GCA_041667365.1 Fibrobacteraceae bacterium
GATGTTAAAACGGAACGGCTGATCGGTGCGGAGGCTTTGATCCGTTGGAACTATCAGGGACAGGGGATTCTTCTTCCGGGGAAGTTCGTTCCTGTGTTCGAGGAAGACGGGTCCATCGCACAGTTGGACCGTTTTGTGTTCCGCTCCGTATGTGAAAAAATGAAAGAATGGCAGGATAAGAAATATCCTCTCTTCCCGGTGTCCGTCAATCTTTCCCGCGTCCAGCTCAATAATACGCGATTAGTGGAAGAACTGATGGATATCGTTCATCAATGCGGGATTCCTATTTCAATGATTGACGTGGAGCTTACGGAGAGCGCCGCTTTCGGGGATATGGGTCGTCTGCTGCAGGTGATGAATTCCATCAAACAAGGTGAATTCAGATTGTCGATGGATGACTTCGGCACGGGATATTCCTCCCTTAGTTTGCTCAAGGACATGCCTCTGGATACTTTGAAACTGGACAAGAGCTTCATTGACGCGCTCGATTTCGAGCATACAGATGCCAAGGAAAATATAGTGACGAAGGAAATCGTCGTGCTTACGAAACGGTTGCATATCGGGTGCCTTGCGGAAGGCGTGGAGACGAAGGAACAGCGGGATCTGCTCGCGAAATATGGCTGTGATTTCATTCAGGGGTATTATTACAGCAAGCCGGTTCCCGCTGAAGAATATGAAAAAATATTGCTCCGCGGATTTGTGAAAACGGAAGCCCGGTAGAGGATTCCGGATTTTAAGGAAATCATAAGCGATAAGTCGGGGTTTATGGCTGGTGGATCGTTCCGCCGGTCTTTTCCTCTTGTTTTTTCGGAAAACTTTTTTTGTATATTCTGTGCGGAGTTTTTGACGATGACTTTGTACCGAAATAATCTTCGCCGCCGTGGACTTGCGTGCGCGGAATTTGCGCCGGAGGTACGGTGATGCTTTCTAAAGAAGTGCTTAAAACGGTGAGCCGCATCGAACTTTCGGTGCGCGGGCCGCTCGATGCGGTGATGACGGGAATGTACCATAGTTCCTTCAAGGGGAACGGCATGGAATTCAGCGAAGTGCGCGAATACGTGCCCGGGGACGATGTCCGCTCCATTGACTGGAACGTGACTGCGCGTATGGGTACTCCGTACATCAAACAGTTTGTGGAAGAACGTGAACTCACGATGCTTCTCATGGTGGACGCGAGTTCGAGCTCGGAATTCGGCAGCGGTATGCAGATGAAAGGCGAGACTATGGCGACCCTTTCGGCGCTGCTCGCTTTCGCGGCTATCCGCAACAACGATAAGGTCGGACTTCTGATGTTCACGGATCAGGTGGAACTCTTCATTCCGCCTGCGAAAGGCCGCAAGCACGTGCTTAGACTTATCCGCGAAATGCTGTACTTTAAGCCGGAACACAAAGGGACGAACGTGAAGGCTGCGCTCGAATATGCGGGCGGAATTCTTCACCGCCGTTCGATGATCGTGATGATGTCCGATTTTCTGGATTCCGGGTTTGAAAGCGCGTTTAAAATTCTGCGTAAGCGGCACGACGTGCTCGCCGTGTCCGTGGTGGATAAGCGCGAGACGGAACTCCCGCCCGTGGGCCTCGTGGAATTGGAAGACCCGGAAACGGGGGAGACTTTGCTCGTGGATACGGGCGATTCCGCATTTCGTGACGCTTTTATGCGTGAAGCTAAAAAGCAAGGTAAGGACGTGAAAAAACTTTTTGAGAAGATGTCTGTGGATTATGTGCGGATTTTGATTCACGATGAATTCAAGGATACGGTCGCGCCCCTCATTGAACATTTCCGCAAGCGGGCGAAAGAGGCTCACAGATGAGAGTGCGGATGCTGAAAAATTTATTGATTCCCTGCGTTGTGTTATTTTCCGCGGCTGCGGCTTTCTCGTTCGATATGAATGTGAAGTCGGCGGTTTCTGCGTCGCAGATCTTTGTCGGTGACCGCTTCATCTATACGATCACGGTGGACGCTCCGGCCGATGCGCGGGTGGATTTGCCGAGTTTCGTAGGGAACCTCGGAAATTTTGAAGTGAAGGATATGAAGAACGACCGCACGACGGATGGTGTTCCTGAAGGCCGCGCGAAATTCACCTGGACGGCGACGCTGAATACTTTCGTGGGCGGGGATTTCCTGATCGCGCCCCAGGAAGTGGAAGCTGTGGTGGGCAAGGATTCCGTGGTGACGCATACGGACCCGGTGGCAGTGAAAGTAGCTAGCCGCACGAACGGTCAGGAATCGGACATCATGGACGTGGAACCTCCGATGAAGGATCCGCGGATGCCCGTGTGGTTCTGGTGGATAGTCGCGGTTCTCGGTGCCGGGGCGCTCGTGTTCCTCGGCTGGTATCTGCATAAGAAGTTCTGTGGCAGGGGCGCTGCTCCTGCGCTTCCGCCGTATGAGGAAGCTGTGCTTGCGCTCAAGGAAATGCGGGAGAAGAATTTGCTCGCGTCCGGGGACCAGGCCGAATATTTCGCGCAGATCAGTTTCATCGCCCGCCGTTATATTCAGCGGCGCTTCGGCGTGGATATCCTGGATGCGACGGTTCAGCAGCTCAAGCAACGCATGGCGCACGTGGCGCATTTGCAACAGGGCTACAAGGAATCCGTGGTGACGCTTGAACTGGAGACGGAACCGGTGAAGTTCGCGAAGATGAAACTTCCGATGGACCGCTGCGATTACTGGAGCGCCTGGGCGGACAGGCTTCTGGAAGATACGAAGCCGACGCCGGAGGAAATTCAGGCGAAGGCGATGGAAAAGGATGCTCTCACTAAGAAGAAAAAGTCTGGAAAAAAATCAGGCGCGCGCAACGCGCAGGCGCAGAAGCCTGCGGTGGTGAAAACGCCGGAGACGGATGCGGAAAAAGGCAAAGATGCGGAACGCTTGAATTCCGAAGCGGAAACTGCTGTGGAGGAATTGCTAGGCAAGAGACAGGAAGGAAAAATGCCCTCGGATTTTGCCCCGCAGTCGCAGAAGAATTTTGGCGGAATTTTTGAGGACGATCCGGATAAGGAGAAGCGCTGATGGATATCGGATCCTTGCATTTTCAAAATCCTGAAGCGTTCTTCCTGCTCATTCTGGTGCCACTTCTGGCGATGGCTTACCTGTGGCGTGAACGCAAGCGCAAGACGACGATTAAGTTCCCGGCGCTCCGCCTCGCGAAACGTGCAACGCCGAGCTGGAGAATGCGCCTGCGGCATCTGGTTCCGGCGCTCCGCCTCGCCGCCCTTTGCTGCTTTATCGTGGCGCTCGCCCGCCCGCAGAACGCGACCGAGGTGGAATACACTTCCACGGACGGCGTGGACATTATGCTCGCGTTGGATGTCTCCGGATCAATGAGTACGCTGGATATGCTCACTCGCGCGGATCAGGCAAAACTCGGCGTGATGAATGCGGAGCGCGTGCTGAAAACGGGCGAGTTCTGGAATTACAGCCGCCTCGGTTATGCGAAGCAGGTCATTGCGGATTTTGTACAGAAGCGGAATAGCGATAGGCTCGGACTTTCCATTTTTGCGGGGCGATCGTTTACGATGTGTCCGCTTACGCTTGATTATGGTTCCTTGCTTGATATTCTGAGCGGTGTTTCAAACGATTCGATGTCCGTGGGGAACGGAACCGCGATCGGTGACGGTCTGATGACTTCGCTTGCGCGCCTTGAAAAATCCGATGCGAAATCCCGCGTGGTGATTTTGCTTACGGATGGCCGGGATAATGCGTCCCTTGTGCCTCCGCTCCATGCCGCGGAAGTCGCCCGCGCGCTTGGCGTGAAGGTTTATACGGTGGGCGTGGGCAAGAAGACGGGTTCCGTGCTCGCGTTCCAGCAGAATCCGTGGACGGGAGAAATCTCCTGGGGCGAACAGGAAATTCCGCCGGAGGACGGCATCGACGAAGGCATGCTGAAACAGCTTGCGCAGAATACGGGCGGAAAGTTCTACCGCGCGGAAAACAAGGACGAACTGGAAAATATTTATTCCACGATCGATAAACTCGAAAAGTCCGAAATCCGGACGATCGCTTATGCGCGCTATTCCGAGAAATTTTATCCGTGGCTTTTTGCGGGTGCGCTGCTGCTCCTCGCCGAGCTTCTGCTCGCGAACACCCGTTTTGTGAGGATACCGTGAGATTCGCAGAACCGATGTTTTTGTGGGGCCTGTTCACGCTCCCATTGTTCGCCTTGCTGTTCGTGTATGCGGCTTATCGCCGCAAGAAGCTGACGGAACGCTTCGCCGCGCTTCCGATGCTTCCGAAGATCACGACTACGCTTTCCCCGTGGCGCCGCCGCGTCAAGGCGACTCTTCTTTTGTGCGCAATCGCATTTTTATTCATCGCGCTCGCGCGTCCGCAGTGGGGCCGCAAAATGGAGCATATCGAACGCCGCGGTCTCGACCTGGTGCTCTTGCAGGATGTCTCGCTTTCGATGCTCGCGCAGGATGTGAAGCCGGACAGGCTTACGCGTTCCCGCCATGAAATTTCCGCGTTTCTGGAAACGCTCACCGGAGACCGCCTTGCCCTCGTCGCTTTCGCGGGCGAGGCGCAGACGATGGTTCCGCTCACGCTTGATTACGGTACGGTGCAGATGATGCTTCAGGAAATGAAACCTGGCTGGCTTATGCCCGGCACGGACCTTGCGGCAGCGATTCACAAGGGAATGCAGCTTTTCAAACGTTCCCGTGTGCCTGCGAAATATGCTGTGATGATTCTGATGACGGATGGCGAGGAACAGGACCCGAAAGCCGTCGAAGCAGCGAAGGAAGCTGCGGAAGCCGGCATCCGTATCTATACGATAGGCATAGGCTCGCGCGAAGGCGTGCCCATTCCGGAACCTTCCGCGAACGGAGAGGTCGCTTATCACAAGGACCGCTTCGGAAACATTGTGACGACACGGCTTGAAGAGGCTACCCTTCAGCAGATTGCGTCCGTCACGGGCGCCCGTTACTATTATGCGAACCCCGGGGAATTCCAGCTGCAGAAGGTGCTCACGGAAATCGAGAAGATGGAAAAGGAAAATCATTCCGGAGACCATCTCGACAGCTATCAAGATCACTATCAGTTCTTCCTCGCTGCGGCAATGCTCTTCTTGATAGCGGAGGCGCTGATTTCCGAACGCGGCAGGCGCCGCAAGCAGCTCGCGGGTCGTTTCAGCTGATTTGCTATGATGACACTTCGCACGCCTCGCTTTTATAAGGACTTTCGCTGCAAAGGCGAAGCGTGCCGGAGGAGCTGCTGCGCGGAAGGCTGGGAAATAAATATCGATTCCGGAGCGCTTGCTTTTTATAGGAACGTCCCCGGAGAATTCGGGAAGCGCCTTGCGGCGAATATCTGCGATGGACACTTTGTACTGAATGAAAAGGGAAAATGCCCGTTCTTGAATGCGGACGGGCTCTGCGACATTCAAAAAGAATTCGGTGAAGAACATCTGTGCGCAATTTGCCGGGAACATCCGCGTTTTGTGCATGCGGCGTGGAACCTCGTGGAGCGCGGCGCCTCCGTGTGCTGCGAGAAGGCGGCGGAACTGCTGTTCAGAGATCCTGCGCCGCTCACGTTTGTGGAATGTCCTTCTGAGGAACCGCCGGAGCCACTCGATGATGAAGAACGCGCGGAGCTGGAGTTCGTGCTGCGCTTCCGTGAACGCGCTTTCGCCATTTTGCAGAACAGAACGGAATCCATTGCGGAACGCGTGAATGAGCTTCTGAAATTCACTGCGGATGAATGTGAAATGCCGCTCCTGCCTGTGAATTTTTCTGCGGAAGAACTCCGCGGGGCGCGCCTGGACGCTCTCCGCAAATGCGAAACGCTAGGCCCGGAATGGGATGAGGCGCTTGTGGCGATGGCCGGAATGAAAACTTTCACGACGCCTGCGCCGGACTTTGAATATGAGCACTGGATGGTCTATACGCTGTTCCGGAATTCCTTGGAAGCGGTATTCAGCGGCGATATCGCCCTCGAAGTGCAATTTTCCGTGTTCACTTGCGCCGTGCTCCGCGATCTGGATGCAGCGTTATATGCCGGGGCGCCGTGGGCACTTGAAAAGCGGATCCGTACGGCGGGGCTTCTCGCTTCGGAATTAGAGTATTCGCCGGAATGTCGCTCGACGCTCGACGAGGTATTTTGCGAGTGGCCCGCGCTCGGGCTCGGCGCGCTCGGAAAAATGTTTTAAAGGCAGTGGAATGAAATATCTGAATTTTTTAGTTTTAATGAAGATGGAGTCAGTGAAAACATGAGATCATTGTTACTTATAGCTTTTTTATGTGTGGTCGCTTTCGCGCGGCCGATCAATGACGGAAACAAACTGTTCGCGAAGGGCGATTATGCGGGCGCTCTCAAGAAGTATATGGAAGCGCGCAAGTCGGAGCCCGCGAATCCGCTTCTCTTCTATAATATCGGAACGTGCCAGTATAAGCTCGGCAATTATGCGGACGCGCAGCGGGAACTTTCTAGCGCGGTGCGCATGCCGGATACGGCACTTGCCGCGAAGGCCGCGTACAATCTCGCGAATACCTATTTCCGGATGGGCGAAAAGTCGGCGGAACTTGCGCAGCGCATCGAAGACTGGCGCGAATCCATCGGGTATCTGAAGAAAGCGATTGCCCTCGCTCCGAATTTTGAGAATGCAAAGAAGAATGTGGAGATAGTGCAGCGCAAGTTGAAAGAGGCGCTCGATAAGCAGAAGCAGGATCAGAAGCAGAATAATCAGGATCAGAAGCAGCAGGAACTGAGCAAGCGTGCGAAGGATATGCTTGCCCGGGCGCTCCAGATGTGCAAGGAAGGCAAGTATGAACCTGCGAAGGCGCTTCTGGAGAATACGATGGCGGAGGACGCCACGGCAAGTTCGCTGAAGCCTTATATCCAGCGCATTACGGACATTATAGACATCAAGGCCGGCCGCAAGCCGAGTTCCGGCGTGGACGCTTCCAATACGAATAACGACCTGGGGGTGATCTAATGAAACGCTTCGCTGAAATTTTAGCTGTTAGTTTGTGCGTTACCGCGGCTGCGTATGCCGCGCCGAAATCCGCCACGGAATATTACAGCGACGCGGCGTTCCAGTACATCGAAAGCAGACTTCCTTCCGCGGAGATCACCTGCAAGGAAGGCCTTTCCTATTATCCGAGCGATTCCAGATTGCAGATGCTCCTTGATCGCATTCAGCAGGCGAAGGACAAGCAGAAGCAGCAGAACCAGAATCAGAACAAGGATAAGAACCAGAATCAGGATAAAAATCAGAACGATAAGAATAAGCAGGATCAGGACAAGAATAAGCAGGATAAAAACAATCAGAACCAGAATAAAGACCAGCAGAATCAAGATCAGAACAAGGATCAGAATAAAAACCAGAATCAGGATCAGAACAAAGGCGATCAGGGCCGGAGTTCAAGTTCCGGGATGTCCTCACAAAGTAACGGCGGGGAACGGCCTCAGCTTCCGCCGGGATCCTTGAGCAAGGACGATGCGGCGCAGCTGTTGAAAGACTTTGACAAAGAGAACGGCGAAAGAAAGCCGTGGCGGCCTGTGCAGGGGCGAGCTGTTCCGGACAAAGACTGGTAATCGCGCAAATAAGCTTCGCATAGCTGCGTTCTCGGGGCGCTCGCCGTACGGGAGTACGGCTTCGGCCCCTGCGGCCTTGCTCTGCTCGCTTCTTTGTGCGATTTCCGGGGAGAACGTCGAAGAGGAACGTGTGCGCGGGCAGCTGTCGCGTTGCCTTCGGCTCGCGACGGAGAGGAAATCGGGTGAGGGCGGCTGTCGCGTTGCCTTCGGCTCGCGACGGAGAGGAAATCGGGTGAGGGCGGCTGTCGCGTTGCCTTCGGCTCGCGATGAAGAGGAAATCGGGCGAGGGCGGCTGTCGCGTTGCCTTCGGCTCGCGACGGAGAGGAAATCGGGCGAGGGCGGCTGTCGCGTTGCTTCGGCTCGCGACGGAGAGGAAATCGGGTGAGGGCGGCTGTCGCGTTGCCTTCGGCTCGCGATGAAGAAAAAATCGGGCGAGGAGTGCTGTCGCGTTGCTTCGGCTCGCGCGAAAAAAATCCGTTTAGAACTGGTAGAACAGTTTGATGCCGATTTCTACGGTGTGTTCCCAGTTTGCGTTGTCGAGGTTGCAGAAACCGTTCGCGGGAGTGGTGACGTAGCGGTAGTACATCAGGCGGTAACGGATGGCCGCGTCCATGCCGAGTCCGCTTCCGAAGAAGTAGCGGATGTTGATGGACGGAGTGAAGCCGTTGCCGGAGTGAACCGTTTCTCCACGGGTCTCGTCGCCGTATTTGTCTTTGCCGAATGCAGACTTGTTGACGCTCAGGCGCGCGAACGTGTAATCGATGCCGGGGC
>JBAYFD010000071.1:0-8174 GCA_041667365.1 Fibrobacteraceae bacterium
GGAACGCTCGGCGTGGAAATGAATGTGAAGGATGACAGCGTGAGCGATGCGACCGCGCGCCTGATGATTTCGGACGGGATGTTCAAGGACGGGAAAACACTCCGGGATCTGCTCCCGGATTCCGCGTGGAAGAAACTGGAATCGCTTGCGGATGGCTGGGACGTTCCCGTGGAGGCGTTCGTGGATTCCCGCCCGTGGCTCGCTGCGATGCAGGTGAGCGCCATCGCGCTTGAACATTCCGGCATTGATCCGCAATATGGAATAGATGAAGTCATGCTGGACAGGGCTTCTACGGACGGCAAGGCAATACTGGAACTGGAGACTCCCGCGGATCAGATGGGCGTATTTTCTGATGTTTCGGACAGCGCCGGAGTCGCATACCTTGTGAGCACTATCGAGGAGGCCGGGAATGCGGATTCCCTCGTGCGCCGTTTTGAAACGGTATGGAAATGCGGGGATGTATCCACGATGCGGAAACTCCTCGAGGAAGATGACAGCGAAAGCGGCACTCCGTTTGAAAAACGCCTTTACGATGACCGCAACCGCGTGATGGCGGATAAGGTGGATTCCTTGCTCAAGGCCGGCGGAAATGCGTTCGTCGTCGTCGGAGCGGCGCACCTTGTGAAAAGCGGGAACAATGTCCTGCGGCTGCTGAAAGACCGCGGCTATAAAATCGAACGTTACTGATTTTTGCGCAATGCGTGCAAGTCAAGCCCTATGCGGGCTGCGCGGTTGTGAAGCGCCGTGCGGAGTATGCCGAACGCTTCCGCAGTCCTGCTTACGGATCCGCCGTTTTCCTTGATTTTTTCCGCGATGAATTCGCGTTCTTCCTTGCGCTGGAATTCCTTAAAGGCATCGTAGGAAAGCGAAGCCCAGGGCGGGTGCGCGGAATCGTCCGGTTTTCCGGCAATTTCTTCCACTGAAGATTCGTCGGGGAATATGTCCTTGAGCGTGATGACGTTCCCGTCCATCAGCGATACGGCGCGGTGAATCAGATTCTCAAGTTCGCGGATGTTCCCCGGCCAGTCGTATTGGAGAAGCGCATCCAGGACGCCGTCGCCGAGGACTGACTCTTCCGCCGTGCTTGCGTATAAATGAATGAAATGGCCGATGAGATCCGGAATGTCTTCGCGTCGCGCGCGCAGGGGCGGCACGTTGATGGGAATGACGTTCAATCGGTAGTAGAGGTCTTTTCTGAATTTTCCGCTGGCAGTTTCCTTTTTCAAGTCCCGGTTCGTCGCCGCGATGACGCGGACGGAAAGCTGCCGGGACGTGCTGGAACCTACGGGGCGTATTTCTCCGTTCTGGAGCGTGCGCAGAAGTTTCGTCTGCATCGGGAGCGGGATGTCACCGATTTCATCGAGGAAAATCGCTCCGCCGGAGGCTTCTTCGAAAAGTCCTGTGCGGTCGGTGAACGCTCCGGTGAATGCACCGCGCACATGTCCGAAAAGTTCGCTTTCAAAAAGGTTCTCGGGAATGGCGCTGCAGTTCACGATGACGAATTTGGGCTGCACGCTCGCGATGGCGCGCGCGACGAGTTCCTTGCCGACGCCGGATTCTCCCTGAATGAGCACGGTGCCGTTCCCGGGAATCGCTTTTTCAATCGTGCGATAGAGCTTCTGCACGGAATCTCCGTGCCCGACGATACGCTGCAGGCTGGAATGGAGCTGGAGGCGCAGCCGGTAAATGTCGCGCAGCCGGATTATCTGCGTCATAAAATTCAGGTGCAGGTCTTCGGCGCTCAACACGGCGTGCAGGAACTGCCGCACATCGTTTGTTATTTTATCTGTAACCGCGGCGAATCCGAAGAACAGCGTCTCCGGAGAGGCTGCGCGCAGTTTTTCAAATGTGCCGGTCTCCCGGAATGGCGCGGAATCCAGATTCACCACAGCGATCGCGGGTTTAAAACGCAAAAGCGTCTCCGCCATTTCCGGCGAGGGCGCGCAGAATTGCATTTCGTAAGTCGCACTCGCGAGGGCAAGGACTTCCTGCGCAAACGAGACCGTCGCGTTTTCTTCGCTCAGAAGCAAAATGCGGGTCCGCGCTTCCATCGCCTGCGAGCCTTTCTAAATCAGCCGAGTTCCTGTGAACGCTTGGTGCCCGCTTCGACGGTGTGCATCAGCGTGCCGCGGAAATTCGAATCTTCGAGCACCTGGACGCCGGCGATCGTCGTCCCTGCGGGGGAGCAGACCATCGCGCAGAGTTCTCCGGGGTCCTTACCTGACTTGCGGAGAAGTTCGACGCTGCCTTCGATCGTCCCGAGCGTGAGCTGCATTGCCGCCGCACGGGTGAGTCCCATGCGGACACCGCCGCGGACGAGGCCTTCGATGAATTCGAACACGTATGCCGGAGCGCTTCCAGAAAGTCCCGTGACCGCATTCATCAGCGATTCCTGGAGCCGCACCGTCGTGCCGACGGTGGAGAACAGCGTTTCGGCGAGCTTGAGGTGCTCTTCCGAGACGTCATCCGTCGCGATGGCGATCGTTCCCTTGCCCACGGTGAGCGGGAGGTTCGGCATCACTCGGATTTTCTGCGAGTCGTCACCGAGGCCATCGGTGAGAGTCTTGCGCGAAACGCCGGCCATAATTGAAATGAGGAGCGGCTTGTGCGCGGACTTTGCGATTTGCGCTTTCCATGCGGCGGCAACGGTCTTGAACACCTGAGGCTTGACACAGAGGAACACGACGTCGGCATTGAGAAGCCCGGCGAAGTCTTTTTCGCGTGAAGGGCCGAGCGCCTCGATCGCTTTTGCCGCGGCGTCGAACGGTTCAAAGAAAGAGATGCTATCCGGGGAATACCCTGCGGAAAGAAGCCCGCGGAGGATGGCGCCGCCCATGTTGCCTGCGCCTGCGAATGCAATTTTTTCGTTCATTTGTACTAGTCCTTTTTATCCGTTCATCGAAGCCAGAAATTCCTGGTTCGTTTCAGTCTTGATCATCTTGTCGCGCATAAATTCCATGATTTCCGTGGAAGTCTGGTCCTGCAAGTAACGGCGGAGAATCCAGACGCGGCGGAGGACGTCTTCGGAAAGGAGAAGTTCTTCCTTGCGTGTGCCGGATTTGAAAATGTCGATCGCGGGCCAGATGCGCTTTTCCGCGATGTGGCGGTCGAGCACGAGTTCCATATTGCCCGTGCCCTTGAATTCTTCGAAAATCACTTCATCCATGCGGCTGCCCGTGTCGATGAGCGCGGTGCCGATAATGGTGAGCGAACCGCCGTTCTCGATTTTGCGCGCGGCTCCGAAGAAACGCTTCGGACGCTGGAGCGCCATCGCGTCCACACCGCCGGAAAGAATTTTGCCGGAGTGCGGAATCACAACGTTGTTCGCGCGGGCGAAGCGGGTGATGGAGTCGAGAAGAATCACGACGTCATTGCCGTATTCCACGAGGCGCTTGGCTTTTTCTATGACTATGTCCGCGACTTGTGTGTGGCGCTCAGGCGGCTCGTCGAACGTGGAGGCGAGCACTTCGCCTTTCACGTGGCGGCGCATGTCCGTCACTTCTTCGGGGCGTTCGTCGATGAGGAGCACGATGAGCTTGACTTCCGGATGGTTCTGCGCTATCGCGTTCGCGACGTTCTGGAGAAGCACCGTCTTGCCCGTGCGCGGAGGAGCGAGGAGAATACCGCGCTGGCCTTTGCCTATCGGGGTAAAGAGGTCCATGATGCGCGTGCTGAGCTCGTCCTTTTTCCATTCCAGATTGAATTTTTCAAACGGGTGGATCGGCGTCAGGTATTCGAAGGAGACGCGGCGCTTCGCTTTTTCGGGCGGTTCGAAGTTGATCGTGTCGACGCGGGAAAGTCCGAAATATTTTTCGTTGTCGCGCGGCTGGCGCACCTGGCCGGAAATAGAATCGCCCGTCTTGAGCTCAAAACGGCGGATCTGGTTCGGGTTGATGTAAATGTCGTCCGGGCCCGCGAGGTAGTTCAGGTCCGCGCTGCGCAGGAATCCGTAGCCTTCGTTCAGGATTTCGAGCACGCCTTCCGTGTATATCGGAGTGTCTTCGCCGGCGGTCGCCGCGAGGATGCGGTAGACGAGGGCCTGCTTGCGCAGACGTTTCACGTCAGGAATGTTGAGCGTGATCGCTTCCTGCTGCAGGTCGAACATCGGCTTGTTGCGGAGTTCGCGCCACTTCTGCATTGCGGCGGCGACTTTCGCCGGATCCGCCGGAGGCGCCTGGATCTGATCGTCCGGAACGTCGTCCTGGGGGAAGAATCTCCCGCCGTGGCGGTTCCCACGGTTAAATTTGCTGTTGTTATTGTTATTGAAACGCTGGTGGCGGTTGTTGTAGCGGTCAAAACGCCCGTTACCGTTGTTATTGTTGTAGCGGCGGTCTCCGCCGTTCTGGTTGTACGGACGGTTCTGTGAAAAGGTGTTGTTCGGAATGGTGACGGAAGTGGAGTATCCGCCTTCGTCCGTTGCCGCCGGGGTTGCCACCGCGGGGGCCTGCGCGCCCTGCTGAGCGTTCTGCTGCGCGTCGGATGGGGAAACTTCCGCTACTTGCTGCGGTTCTTGTGGCGCTGATCCGTCCTGAGGCTCGCCTGCGTTGTCATATTGCCGCGTGCGTTCCGCGGTATATTGCGGATCCGCGGGAACGTCGGTCACGTAAGCGGCCGGTTCTTCGGAAGATTCCTGAGCCGGAACGCTTTCCGGAGGGTTCGCATAAGGCAGGGACGCGTTGTTTTCCGTGTCCTGATAGTTTTCCTCTTCCTGCACTGCGCGGATTTTGCGGGGGCGCCCGCGTCCGCGGTGGTGCTGTTCCGCCTGCTGGTCTTCGGGGAATGCGATCGGCGCTGCGAGGTCACCGAGTGCGGAAAGGTCGGGAAGCGGAGCATCGGAAGGGATGCTATCTGAAATAAGCTTGATCTTTTCCGCGTCTTCGGAAGTTTTTTTCACTCTCGGCACAATGATCTCCTTGAATGGGCAACTATGCGGTGGCTCGAAATTTCAGTCTCCGGAAAAGCGGCAAGGACAATATGCATGGCCGTATATCCGGTCCGGTAGTTGTCCTGCCCTGAATGATTTTCCTTGAAAGACAAAATTCAAAAGTCACCTTGTGTGAGTTTGAACGTAAAAAATATGTTTGGAAATTCGTGGAATGACTAAAAGCGCATGGCTTGATTCCGGACGGGAAGATAGATATTTTCTTTCCCGTTGGCATTTGAATTCTGTAAAAAATTTTTATTCGCGCGAAAAAACTATATTAAAGGCGTGGAATCTCTGGAAAGAGTTTTTGTGGCTTTAGGCAGCAACATCGCTCCGCGCGGGGCGCATCTCGCATCGGCGCGTGAAATGCTCCGGAAAATTTCCGTGGGCGGCTGGATGGAAAGCCCGGTTTACGAAACGCCTCCCGTCGGGCCGGCAGGTCAGGGGCCGTATTTCAATCAAGTCGTAAGCTTCTGGTATACGCGCGGCAAGTACTCCCTGCTTTATTATCTTAAGGGCACGGAACTGTTCCTCGGCCGTAAGCCGCGCGGTCATTGGGAAGCCCGGGAGATAGACCTCGATCTGCTGTATTACGGCGATGTGATTGCGTCCGGACGCCCGGCCTTGCCGCATCCGGAAGCCGCGGACAGGCAGTTCGTTCTTGTGCCTTTGTGCGATATAGCCCCGGAGTGGGTGGATCCCGTCACGGATAAAACCATGCAGCAGATGCTCGCTGAATTGCGTTCCCGGGAACCGACGCAGAATTTCCGCAAAGTGGAGGATGACGATGAGTGAAACAGCCGTGCCGGCTCTGCCGGATGACGCCCGCTTCCTCGCGGTGGACGGAGTCATCGGCGTGGGCAAGTCATCCCTCGCGAAAATCCTTGCGGAAAAGTTTTCTGCGAATCTCGTGGAAGAACAGTTCGCGGAGAATCCGTTCCTCCCGAAGTTCTACGATAACCCGGAAGCCTTCGCTTTCCAGACGCAGATATTCTTTTTGCTTTCCCGCCTGAACCAGTTCCAGAACACGATCGTGCAGAACGATCTGTTCCATCATCTGGTCATCAGCGATTACACTTTTGAAAAGGACCGCATTTTCGCCGCGCAGAATCTTTCCGAAAGCGAACTTGCGATGTATGACTCCGTGTCGAGCACCGTGTCCAAGGACCTGCCGAAGCCGGATCTCGTGATCTATCTGCAGGCGAACGTGCAGACGCTCCTGCGCCGGATTCAGATGCGGGGCCGTCCGATGGAACGGAACATCGAGGGCAATTACCTCCGCGATCTCATCGAACGCTACAATCATCATTTCTGGCACTACACGGATTGCCCTGTCCTCATCATCAATACGGACAATATCGACTTTGTACATAATGAAAATCATCTGAAGCAGGTGCTCGGCGCGGTGGCGTCGTGCCCGCGGCAGACGACTTATTTCGTTCCTGAAGGTGGCTAAATAAATGAAAATCATCAAGACTATCGCCGAGATGCGCGAAGTTCTTTCTCCTTATAAAAAATCTGGAAAAACGATAGGCCTGGTGCCTACGATGGGCGCGCTCCATGCGGGCCATGCGAGTTTAATCGACGCCTCTGCGAAAGACTGTGACGTGACGGTGGTGAGCGTATTCGTGAACCCGATCCAGTTCGGCAAGAATGAAGACCTGGACAAGTACCCCCGCCGTCTGCAGGCGGACGCGGAACTCGCCGCGAAGCACGGCGCCGCTTTTGTTTTCGCCCCCGAAGTCAAGGAAATGTACCCTGACGGAGATCCGCTCACGCTCGTGCGCGATGAATCCCTTGAATCCATGTACTGCGGCGCCTACCGCCCCGGACATTTCCGCGGCGTCCTCACCGTGGTGACGAAGCTCTTCATGATCACGGGCGCAAATAAGGCGTACTTCGGTCAGAAGGATTATCAGCAGGAATTCCTCATCCGCCGCATGGTCGCGGATCTGAACTACGACATTGAAATCGTGATCTGCCCGATCGTCCGCGAGGAATCCGGACTCGCGCGCAGCAGCCGCAACGAATATATGAGCGAAGAGGAACGCAAGAGCGCCCTCGCCATTTCCGCGGGCCTCCGCACGGCGAAGATGGCTTACGATGAAGGCGAACGCAAGGTCGTCCCGCTCCGTGACGCTGTCGTCAAGTCCATACTTGCGGCGCGCGGCATCGTTCAGTTCGTGGAAGTCGCGAGCGCGAAGGATTTGCACACGTTCAAGGGCGGAACTCTCGGCGAAGATGAGAAGGCGGTGATTCTCGTCGCCGCGTTCTTCGGCAAGACGCGTCTCATCGACAACGTGGAACTTTGATCCCTTGCTGCGGATTGCTTTAAGAAAGGGCGCCTCGCGGGGCGCTCTTTCGCTTGTATAAAACTTTTCTACTGGATTGCCACGGGTGTCCCTCACCCTCGCAATGACAGCGAATTGAATTCCCGATTTCGTCATTGCGTGGTTTCGTATGAAACCGAAGCAATCTATTTTTTAGTATAAAAGCAAAAAGGACTTGTAAAATGAAACGCGTCGTAAGCATTCAGGATATTTCCTGCCTTGGCAAGTGTTCCTTGACTGTCGCTCTCCCTATTTTGTCCGCGATGAACGTGGAAGCCGCAGTCATTCCCACGGCGGTACTTTCGACGCATACGGCGATTAAGGGCTATACGTTCCACGACTTGACGGAAGACATCCTCCCGATCATCGGGCACTGGCAGCGCGAAGGCTATACGTTCGACGCCGTTTACACGGGGTATTTAGGCTCCAGGCGGCAGGTGGATCTCGTGGCGGAAATTTTCAAACGGTTCAAGACGCCGGAGAACTTTTTCCTCGTCGATCCGGTGATGGGCGATAACGGCGCATTCTACGCCGGGTTCAACGAAAACTTCGTGGCGCTGATGGATTCTCTCTGCAGTCAGGCGGACGTGATCACGCCGAACTTGACGGAAGCGTCCTATATGCTCAGAATTCCGTACATCGAGGAGGACGGCTACAGCCGGGACTATGCGGAGGATCTGCTCGTGCAGCTCGCGCGGCTTGGTGTGAAAAAGCCGGTGATCACGGGCGTCGGCTTCAATCAGGATGAAATCGGCGCCGTCGCCTACGATAGCGTTGCGGATAAATTTGTAAGCGCGTTCAACGAACGCATTCCCGGAAAGTTCCACGGCACGGGCGATATCTTCGCGTCCGTCCTCACAGGCGCGCTGGTGAACCGCTGCGCGCTTGCGGATGCCCTCAGGCTATCCGTCGATTATTCC
>JBAYFD010000072.1:0-8099 GCA_041667365.1 Fibrobacteraceae bacterium
ACGGACACTGGCATCGCCATCCGGGAAAATTTTCTGGATCAGATTTTCGAGCCTTTCGAACAAAAGGATTAGACGGCGACAACGACTTTCGGCGGAACGGGAAGCGGATTTACCATGGATATTCCCCTCGCCATTGACGAAAGCGTGCGCATATTGCAAAGCCTCAACCCGGATTTTGAGAAAATGCGGGCACGAAGCCGATCAATCAGGAAATAATGTTCACGACGTTCTACCGGCTCATTTTCGAAAAAACAAAGTTCTTCATTAGAAAAAGCGGAAGCAAAATGCTTCCGCTTTTTATTCAAATCACGCTAGGATTTTTTACGGCATCATATAATTCTTGAGCCACGGCCAGCCGATGTTCGCCTTGCCATACTCATGACCGCCATTCTTTATGGAACAGAGCGTAACTTTTACACCCGCGGAACAGGTGGAATAAGTGGAACACCCATTCGCATCTTCTGCAGAAGGAGATCCCGTGCACTTGTCAAGTTCCGCCCATTTTGCGAAAGTCGCCTTGGCACCGAGGAATGTGATCGGCATTCCAGAGACGAATGAAGAATAGCCGCCTGCGTATGGCACGACAGGGTCGCTTGTGCCGCGGAACATGATGATAGGAACGGGCCGCGAAGGAGCGCATGCGCCGATGTTTTCAGTTGCAAGATCAAACGATGCCGGAGAAAATGCGGCGAACACGTCCGCAAGATGGCATGCGCTATAATGCGTCATTCCGCCGCCCATTGAGAAACCTACGGCATAAACGCGCTTCGGATTGATGCAGGCAAGCGTCTTGACTTCCGCGACGACCGCGCGGGCAAAACTCGTATCGTCCGCAGTGGTGCAGCACGGGCCCACGTTCCAGGCCTTCCCCATGTTTGGACTCGAAAGCCCGTCCGGATAAACTGTGATCACGCCTTCGGGATCCGTGACCGCCTTGTACGGAGAGGAGGTTGATTCTCCGCTGGCGGAGCCTCCGATCGGATGGAAGTCCACGACGAGCGTCGCCGCGGAATCGCCTTTGTACGCGGAGGGCACATGCAGAATGTAGTTCCGGCTCACACCCTTCACCGAAATTGTCTTATTGTAATCGCCGGCGGCGAGCGCCTGCGCGGGACACGTCACCTTTTCCGTGGCCGTATCGCGCATCACGACGGAAACGCCTGTCTGCATTGCGGAAGTCATTGAAAAAGTCGTATCCTGATAGCCGACTTTATGGAACTTGAGTTCCGGGAAAGCGACGCTCGCCAAGGCGAACGCCCCGTCTGCCGTTCCTTTATACGTATAAGTTTCTCCGTTAAGCTTCGAGAATCTTAAGAAGGACACCCGGGAATTATACTCTTTCGGAAGCGAAAAAGACACGTCGCTACCGGATTTCATGACTTCACGGTTCCAATAAACTTTTCCGGACACATCCGAAAGGGAGAACCGGACTTTGCCCACATACGCGCCGCGGAGCGAAAGAATGCCGCTTCGCACGCTTAAGGCAAAACCATCCTTTTCAATTTGCGCTGAATGGATGGAAAGCGGATCCGTGCTCTTTAACGAAAACGCGCCCGCGGCATCCGTCGCCGTAGAATAATTTGCGGAATCCGCTACCGTCACGGCGGCGCCTTCAATGGCGCCGCCCTTGCTGGAAACGACCGTACCGCTGACGCTCCAGCCGAAAGCGACCGCAGCGGAGAATAAAGTGCACCCGATGATAGGGATGTACAAGTGATTTGTCATATCAACACTCCTGAACAAGGAAGATTACCGTTCTTCCCCCATTACACTCGCACAGTTTAAAAATAAGATATTTACAGACAACCGATGTAAAAATCGTTTCAGACAAAAGAAAAGCGTTGTTACGGAAGACAACGCTATAAAAGATAAATGTTACCGGCGAATCAACCGTTCACAGGCAGGCACGCAGTACATACTTGGTGATATTGCTTGAATTGACGATACCGGCCATTTTTCCGTTTTTCCAGCACCGGAACTTTCTTAAGCTGGTATTCCCCGAGGATGCGGCGGCAAGTGAAAAAGTTTAAAAGAATTATTTGCCGAAGATACTTGTGTTGCCGCGGTCAAAGATAGCAAAATGCCGCGATTTTTCAATATCCGCCTTTTTCTTTGCACGCGGCGCGACAAAAAATGTCACTTGTCCCTATCTATATTTAAGGAAAAAGGAAGGACACCATGAACGGACTTATTCCCCATCCCGAAATTCAGGCGTTTGTATCAGAATGCGAAAGGCTGAAGATTTTGCTTTCACAGCTGTACCTCCGCCGCGACAATCTGAAGCTGCAGCTCGCGCCTCAGCTCGAAATCAGCTACATGAACGCTTTCGGAGAGCTTGAATGCAAAATCATGCAGGTGCAGAACGAAGCGCTCCGCCTCAAACGGAAGATAGGCCTGATTCAGGCGGCGAAGAACCGGAACGAGCGCCCCGACATCGCAAAAATCAATGACCTGCTGGAAATGGAGTTCAAGGAATATCTCTGGCAGCTCGAAGAAAAGCAAAGATCCACGGAAATGGCGAAGAAAGCTGTCAAAGAGAGGATTCCGATGTCCACGGAAGAATCGGAACAGTTCCGCAGGCTGTACCGTGAAATAGTGAAAGCGACGCATCCGGATCTCCATCCAGGAATATCCAGAGACAAGGTGCGCTTTTTCATTGATGCGCAGGACGCCTATTCCCAGGGCGACATAGCGACGCTTCAGGCAATCGCGACGATGCTCGAGACCGCGGCCCCGGAAGTTTCCGCCGATGGCGTCGAAAAACTTCGCAAGGAGCTGGAACGCCTGCGGAAAGTCACCAGACAGGTCGAAGCCGACATCGGACACATTCAGGAATCTTTTCCGCTCACCGAGCGGAAACTTCTCGAAGATGCCGACAAAATCTCCGCGCGGAAAAAAGAGCTGGAAGAGATTTTCAAGAATAACGAAGTCATCCGCGACGTTTACGCAGCACAGCTCAGCCAGATGCAGAAGGCGCAATGAACACGATGATGTCCATGCCGGCCGGGAGCGCCATCGTCCCGTTCCTCCATAACGGCGGAGTTCTTCCCCAGCCGTTCACAAAGCCGATATATCTTGACTCCACTTATGTGGCCGGATCTTTTTACGTGGAGGGATTCCGGGGAATCGCCGCCGCGCTCAAACCCGGAGACCGCATGAACTTTGTGCGCGAACCGGAAAACGAGCACGATCCGCTTGCCATCCTGGTGCAAAATACCGATGGGAAAAAGCTCGGTTACATTCCTCAGCGTTTCAATAAAATTCCGGCAAGACTCATGGACGCAGGCAAGTTCCTTTACGGAAGAATGAAGGATCTCGACACCACTTACGGCCGCTGCGAGCTCCGCATCGGAATTTATATGCAGGACTGATCTTTTAATTTTCCGGGTTTTATGCGCCCGAGCCAGAGAAGTCCGCCATTCACAATGAACGCGGCGATGAGTAGGACATCGCCGGTATGGGCACCGAGCGAAGTCGCGGGAAGGAGCTTCCCCAGAAATGCGAGCACTCCGCCGGCGAGAATCGCACCGGAAACATGGCCGACCTTTGCGCGGAACCCGGCGACGCCGAGGAGCACGGGGAGCGTGAACGCCCCGGCATAAACGGCGAGGGCGAGAAGCATCATACCGATGATATCCGTGAAATGAAGTGCAATGACAAGCGCGATAAGTCCGTTCAGAAAAACAACTATCCGAGTGCGCGCGACACCTCTGTTTTCCAAATCCCTACCGGAAAAGAGTTCCGTGATGATAATCGATGAGCTCAGGAGCGTCGTATCCGCGGAGGAGAGCACCACGCTCAGAAGCGAGATAGCAAGGACGGGGAGAAGAAAGCCGGGGAGCGCCTCCCGCCCGATTCCAATGATCTTCGCCCCTTCGCCGGAGTCAAAGCTCGCGCCGAATACGCTCAGGTATCCGATAATCCCGGCGATGATGACAAGCGTCCCCGCGGTCGCAAAAATTGCCCGTTTCGCCGTCCTGGAATCCTTGGCGCAGAAAATCCGGGAGAATATATCCGGCCCCGCGGTATACGTGGTGCCGTAAGTGAGGAGCAGCAGAAAAAGATCCAGGGGGGAAAAGTTCTCGTTGAACGGAAACGCAGGGGGAGGAACCACGGCGACCACCGGGCGCGCGAAAGTGAAAGCGGCGAGAAGCACAAGTCCCGCGATGATGAGTATCGCCTGCAGAAAATCCGTTTTCAAAATGGAGAATTGCCCCCCGGCCATCGTATATGCGATGAATACGAAGCCCGAGCACAGGGCGCCCCACCCGTAGGAAATTCCGGTGAAACTCTGGAGAATTTTCGCGGAGGCGATGATCTGCGCCGCGACGACACCCGTCCACGCGATAGGGATGACGATGGACGCCGTGAGCCGCGGGCCCTTGCCGTAAAGGTCTTCCATCATGTCCGGAAGCGAGAAGCGGCCGATGGCGCATATCTTTTTAAGGAACGGAAGAAGCGCGAGGAGGCCCGCCGCGCCACAGAGCAGGAACCATGCGGTAGCGCCGCCGAGGACCGGCCCTTTATCGATCGCACCGATGACCGCGGAACCGCCGAGGATCGTCGCCGTGAGGCTCCCGGCCACAAGATGGAAAGAGCCGCCCTTGTGCGCGACGAAAAAATCAGAAACCGTTTTAATTCTAAGCGAGCTGCGGAAACCGATTGCGAAAAGTACGGCTACATATAAAACAATTATCAAATTCATGCGCCAAATTTAGCAAAACAAAGACGGCGCGCGCCCTAAATTTCTATTTCCCCTGAATCGCCCCGCAGAAAATCGGCAAGAATTTCCGCGACGCCGTCCGCGCGTTTTTTGCCGAGGGAGCATTCCCATACGGTCGCGACCCGCCATCCGAGAAGGGACAAGGCTTTGCGGGTGCGTATATCCCTCACGACATTATTGTCGAACTTGTTTTTCCAGAAATCTTCATTCTTCTTAGGGCGCGAAGCAAGGCGGCAGCCGTGCCTATGCCAGAAGCAGCCGTTCACGAACACTGCCGCATGGTACCGCGGAAACACCATATCCGGAGTTCCGGGAAGGCTCTTTACGTATAAACGATAGCGGAAACCGAGCGCGAAAAGTTCCTTGCGGAGGAGAAGTTCCGGGCCCGTGTTTTTGGAATGCACAGCCCGCATATTTCTGGAACGCGCCTCAGAAACGGCCACGGACACGCCTCATTTATGCCGCTCCATGAGCATACGGCGCACCCGGCACGGATTTCCGTAAGCGACGCAATCCGCGGGAATATCGCGCGTGACGATGCTCCCGGCACCGATGACGGAACGGTCACCGATCGTGACTCCGGGGCAGACGATGACGCCGCCGCCGAGCCAGACATCGTTCCCGATGGTGACGGGCTTTGCAATGCAGCGGGTACGGCGCTCTTCCGCATCGACGGGATGCGTCGCCGCATAAATCTGAACATTCGGGGCGATCCAGCAACGGTCGCCGATCTGGACTCTATCCGTATCGAGAATCGTGCAGTTGAAATTAAAATAACAGCCGTCCCCGATAAAAATATTTTTGCCGAAGTCGCAGTAGAACGGCGGCTGGATGTAGACATCGCGCCCGACCGAGCCGAAAAGTTCACGGAACGCCTCTTCACGGATTTCAACATCCTGCAGTTCGGAATTGTTGATTGTATGCATCAGCCGCTCGCAGGCGAAACGCACGCGGAGCGAGTCCTCATCCGCATCCTTGAAATGAATGCCGTAAATACGGCGGAGGCGTTCTTCCATCATAAAGTTTCGCTGCCATCGTCCGGCGTTGTCGTTCCATTATTAGGAGTGGTGCAGTTAGGCGATGACGGATTTTGCGTGCATTCATCCGTCGTGGCCGATGTCGTCGAGGAACCTGATTTACCACAAGACACACAGAACAGGGAAACCATCACTACAAAAAGAATAGCGGCGATGGATGTTTGATTTTTGTTTTTCATCTTTTTTAGCCTCCTTGGGAAATATAATCCTCTTTTAAAATTTATAAAGGGGATAAAATGAAAACGGGCCGCCGAAGCGGTCCGTTTTGCCTAAAGCCCGGAAGGAATTACTTCTTGCCCTTAGCTTTCTTGGCGGTGTCCTTGAGACCAGCACCGGCCTTGAAAGACACGGTCTTGGAGGCCTTGATCTTGATGGTTTCGCCAGTCTTGGGGTTGCGACCCGTACGGGCGGCGCGGTCCTTGACCTTGAAGGTGCCGAAGCCGATCAACTGGACGAGGCCGTCCTTCTTGATACCGACATTGATGCCATCGAGCACGGCACTCACAGCACGTTCGGCAGCGGCTTTGGAATCAAAACCGGCTTCCTTGTTGCCGAGAACAACGTCAACGAGTTCTTGCTTATTCATTGTAACTCCTTAAGTTAATGATTTTGCTGGAGATATTATACCTTTTTTTTTGCTAAAGGCAAAGCCTTTTTTAAAAAATATTTTGTCCTAGCCCTTATTTTTAGGGGCTCCGGCGACCCCGCCACCAGAAAGCCCCGATGTTTTAAGGCTTGCGGACGGGTCATTCCTCGATTGGAACAAAGGCCGTAACTCCTTGTAATTCCTCAAGATAACAAGGACAATACAAGTGAACGGAACGGCGAGCACAAGTCCCAGGAAGCCCAGAAGCGCTCCCCACACGGAGATGGAGAAAAGAATGGCCACAGGCGGCAAATTCATTTCCGTCCCGACGATTTTCGGGATGATGAACATATCTTCCAACACCTGCATGCCGGCGTAAATCGCCGCGAGTATCAGGAACACTTCCCAGAAAGGAAGTCCGGTATCGAGCGCATACATGATGCCGAGAAGAGCGGCGACAGGCATGCTGAGCACCTGCATGTATGGTACAAGGTTCAGAATGCCGATGAGCAGGCCGAGCACGGCACCCATAGGAAGCCCCATGATGCTGAAGATGATGGCATACAAAGCGCCGACGATCGCGGCGACCAAGGTCTGCGAACGAAAATAAGTTTTCATCAGGGAATTCACTTTCCCAAGGAAATCCAAAGGCTCCGGCTCGCCAGGGAGCAGGGCTTTCTTGGGAAACATAATGCGCATCCGCGCTTCAAGCTCAGGGAAATCAACCATCAGGAAGATCATATACATTATGATGAACAAAAAACTGACCACCCAGACGACGAGGCTCGCCGTGCCGGAAAGAACGCCGAGGGCCCCAGGGAGAAGCTTTGAGCCTATCGCGCTCAAGCCTTGCCAGAAATTGATGTTCTGCAAAGTCGCGGGATCAATGCTGCCTTCGGAAAAATGTGCGATGAGACCGTTCATCAGATCGGGAGGTAGCAGTTTCCGGAACCGGAGTGTCCATGAAGAATCCGAAATGAATTTTTCCATGAGGACGGCGAAACGATGCGACTGTTCCACCACCACAGGAACGCATAACGTGACGGCCAGTACGCAGACCCCGGCAATGACGGCGAGAACCGTGATTACGGCAGAAACGCGGCAGGCCTTCCCCGATGGCTTTGCGCCCTTGCGGGCAAAAAGCCGTTTAAAAACGGACTCCATTTTCGTCACGAGCGGATCCAGAATGTAGGCAAGAAGGAGCGCAAAGCAGAAAGGCGCGAGAACCCCCCGGAGATAATAGAGCAGAAAACCGATGGCGGCCGTTCCGGCTATAAGCACGATGTAACGGATTCCTTTATCACCGCTCCAAATGCTACGCATTCATCCTCCTTAAGGCAAACACATAAGCTCCGGTCACGAGAACCAGCAAGGCGAGCGCGCCGTAACGGACGGCTCTGTTCTCTCCGTAGAAATGAAGGGAACGGAGATCCAGTTCCCCGGGGAAACCGAGAAGACTTCCCCCGGCGCTTTCGACCCGCACTTCAAAAATGCGGTCTAAATACAGCTTGCCATCGGGAGCGGCGATGCGGCGGGCGCTGAACCAGGCATCCGGAACGGCAAAAGACGACAGTGCGAAGCGGGCCTCGCTGTAGCCCGGGCCGGAGGGTAGATCCACTTCCAGCGGGCGGCCGGAACCCGGCTCGGAAGACGTGTATTTAGGATCGTCGGCTTCGAGGACAAGTTTAGCCTTGCCGTGACCCGACGCATAAACGACGCTCACGGAATCATAAATCGTGAAATCCTTGAATTC
>JBAYFD010000073.1:0-8081 GCA_041667365.1 Fibrobacteraceae bacterium
GCGACCGCAGTGGAATCCGTCTTGCGCGTAATGCGTGCATTCCCGGCCGTAGGGGACGCGGGAGTCGCCGGAAGCTGCGGACGGTTGAGCCAGCCGAGCACAAAGGAAATCACCGCGAACGGAATGGAAAAAAGCCATAGGCCGCCTTGAAAAGCGAGGCCTAACAGCAAGCCGGAAAGGACATATAAAGCATCGGACATTTCTTTACTACCCCGTTTCTTTTTTACAAGCGGAAGGATCTATGTAGCATGAACAGCGCGATGCAACCGAAAAGAATATGCCCGATCCACGCGCTCAAAAGCGGGCTCAACGCCCCGTTCTCGCCCATTTTAATTCCTATCCGAATGACTACATAATAGCTAAACACCAGGAAAATACCAATGCCGAACTTCTGAGAAAGACCGCCCGAGCGGCTGTAACGGTGAGCGAGCGCACAGGCGAGGAGCACCACCAGGAAATTCGTCATCGAGCCCGAGAACTTGAAATAGTACGCCGTCTCCAGCTTGCGCGTATCATCGCCGGAGCGCCGGAGCGCCGCGATGCGTTTCTTGATCATTGACGCGTTCATCTCATCGCCGCGCTGCCGTTCATTCAAAAGGTCTTCCGGACGAACGTCCGATTTATCCCCGAGAAGTTCCACGTGGAACGGGCGCACCGCGATGGTGCCGTCTTTCTGGAAAACGCGGAGGAAGCCGTCTTCGAGCTGCCAGAAGCCCTTCGCCTCCTGATCCGCCATCCGCTTCTTAACCGCCACGCTGTCCACCGCCTTGGACGTATCTTTTTTTCCCACAGCCGGAATATCCGGCACGACCCAGCGCAACCGCCGCGCATCATAGCGTTCCGTGAGATCGCCTTCGTGCATGACAAGGATGACGACATCGCGGCCAAGGCGTTCCTTGAGGGAATAGTAGCGCATGAACCAGCTCGTCTTATCGTTCCCGATGTACGTGAAATCCCGTTTGTCCGTAACGCGGGGGTCGCGCCGTTGCTGCGCTGCGGGCTCCATGATCTGATAACGTTTGAAATTCGCGTCGGGAAGCACCTGGTCATCCAGATAAAGGGACACCCCCGTAACGAGAATGCCGAAGAAGACAAGCGGCAAGAGCGAGCGCAGAGGATTCCTGCCCGCGCCCTGCATCGCCGACATTTCAAGGTGGCGCGCCATGTTTCCCACGGACGCTATTATCCCGATGAAAAGGGCGACCGGCATGACGAGGTAAACGATGTACGGCAAATACGCAAGGTAATAAGCGCTCAGGTCATTCAACCCCCGCGAAAGCCACAGACGGATGTTTCCGACAAAATCGATCACGATGAACATGATGACCGCGCTCAGAAGCACGAGCAGGAACATCTTCAAAAAGTTGCGGACAAGGTAAAATGAAAATTTCATCCGCGGTCTTCCTTGTCGTTCGAAAAGCGCCGGCGGAGCGCGCGCATCATGCGCAGCAGCTTCGAATCGCCGGAATACTTATCGCAGGCCATGCGGTAGGTGAAGAACAGGCCGACGACGGCGATGAATATGTTCGAGCCCCACATCGCCGCCACGGGCGAGATGATAAGGCGGTCCGCGAGGTTTTCGCCGCCGATGAGGCACACCCAGTACAGCACGAAGAACGCGATGCTGTAAATGACGCCCGTGCCGATGCCGCCCTTCCTCGCCATGATTCCGAGTGGCGCGCCAATCAGGACGAACACGAGGCAGGCGAACGCCGTGCTGAATTTTTTGTGGACTTCGACCCAGTACTGGGCCTGCCGGCGTTCCGCATCATCGAGACGGTCGCGGGAGCGTTCCACGATGCGCGAACGGGAACGCTCCGAAAAAAGGACATCGCGAAGGGCGCGCACATGGCGCAAGGAATCCGTTTTTGCGGCGGCCGCCTTGCCCGGAACGATGGAATCCGAAGCGACGAGCGTCGCCATGCGGTCCGCTTCCGGAAACAGCGATTTTTCACTTTCGCTATAAATTTTATCATAATCCGTCTTCGCGTCCCTGATGACATCGAGCATCATCTCCACCGGCATCTCACGGTCGCTCCGGTGCGTGCGGTTCTCCCGTTCCAGGTGGTCATCCACGTTCCGCACGGCGAAGTCCTGGGAAGAAAAACGGATGCGGAAATAATTCGCAGGGTCCGTCTCATCCACGATGTGATTCTCACCGCTGCGGAGCCGGAGCATAAGCGTCGCGCCATGATCCACGTAATCCATCGTCGCGCTGTCCGCGAAAACGATGCGGGGAGCGCCACGCACGTCCGTTTCAAAAATTTCCACGCCGTAAAGCGTGCCGGACACGGGATCGATCCGCGAAACCCAGAGCTGCACGCCCGGAAATTCTGTAATGAGCTTTCCGGCATCAATGAACGCATGCGGCTTTTTGCGCGAAACGGCGGTCATCAGCTCCACCGAGCGGTGATTCGCCTCGGGAAGCACCCAGTTGTTAAAAAGAATCAACAGTTCCGAAATGAGAAGCGCGACGAGCAGTACCGGGCGCATTAGTGAAAGCGGGGAAACGCCCGCCGCCTTGACCGCAGTGATTTCCTGATCTCCGGAAAGCCTGCCGAACGCCATGAGGCAGGCGACAAGCACAGCCATCGGAATCGAAAGGGAAAGCATCCATGCGAGGTTGAGCGCGAAAATTTCAAGGACCGTGCCCCAGGGAAGGCCTTTGGAAAGCACATTGTCCAGAATGGTCACGAGGAAGTCCACCACGAACAGGAACGTGATGACAAACAGCGCCGTGAAGAACGGAGCTATATGTTCTCTCAGTATATACCGGACAAGAATCATAGCGGGTCTGTCATCTCTGTTTTTTCTACTTTATCGCTCACAAGTTCAGGAAACAAAAGCCAATGTACCAAACTATGCGAAATTTAGCTTTTCCATTGCTCGCCGCGTCCGCGATTCTTTTTTCTTCCTGCGCTTCGTCGCAAGGTGGCGGAGACCGCGCCGCTATGTGCAAGGAACGCTACGCTTCTGCGGAAAAGGAATTCAAGGCCGGCAACTACGGCAAAGTGAAGGATCCCCTCGAGGAAATTCTTTCTACCTGCGCGGGCACGGGCTATATGGAACAGACGCAGTTCCTGCTTGCGGAAAGTTACTTCCATCTTGAAGAATGGCTTGAAGCGCGCGGCGAATACGGCAGCTTCGTGCTGAATTTCCCAAGTTCTCCCTATATAGAGACTGCCGAATACCGCAAAGCCGTCTCCAGCTTCAATATGGAATACACCATCGGCCGCGACGAATCCAATACGGATCTCGCGATGAAGGATTTCGAGCGCTTCATTTCTAACTATCCGAATTCTCCGCTCATCGACTCCGTGGAATATTACCGTGCAAAGCTCACGGAGCGCAAGGCGGAGCAGGATTTCCGCACCGCCCGCCTCTATTACAGAATGGATCACCCGCGCTCCACCATCATCTACCTCAAGGAATTTCTGGACGTCTATCCGAAAAGTGCGCGCCTTCCCGAAGCACTTTACCTCCTGGTGCAAAGCTATACGGCCCTCGATCAGTTCGACACCGCCCGCGCATATCTGCAGCGCGCGCAGACGATGATCCCACCGGATTACAAAGGCAAGGATAAAGATGTCCAGAGCCTTTCCAAGGACATCGACGAAGCGGAAGTCAAATATCAAAAGAAACTCGCAAAGGAACTTGAGAAAAAGCTCCAGCGCAAAGAAGAGACCGCGGAAGGCAAGTGAGTCCGGTTTTGCACAAAGTTAAAGATTCCGGCGCGGTTTTCACCTTCGCTATTTTCTTTCTTTTGTGTTCCGCAAATCTTTTCGCGCAGCCGGGCAACAGACACAGTCAGGAAACAGAAGACCTGAGCGTGCTCTCCGTTTTCGCGCAGCCCGGCATTTCCTTTCTCAGTTTCGGAAACCGCGATCTTTTTCAGGCGGAAATCGACACCATCTACAAAGATTTCAAAGCGCAGGCGCTCACGAAAGACGAAAGTCTGTATGTCGCGAAGCAGGACTTTCAGAAAGTGAATTTCTGTTTTCCAGTTTCCGCCGGACTTCAATGGCAGTGGCGCGAGGGAAACTTCGTGAGCCTCGGCGCCGGCTACACCTACGACAACGAATCCGTCGTGCTCACCGACCGCAAGGATAAGATTCACAATTACGAATACACGCTGCAGGCTTTTCCCCTTTTCCTTGAATACCGCATCGCCATTCCGAAAAGTTTGATCTCCCTTTCCGAAGCGTCACTTTTCAGCATTTCCGCACGTTGGTACTGGATGCTTCCCGGCACGGAAATCTACTCCACCTGGGGTCATATTTCCGCGGATAAATCCATTCTCGGAAATGGTTTCGGAGTGAGTATCGGCTACCTCGTCACTTCCTGGAAAAGCATTCATATTTACGGCGACATCGGCTACACGAAAATCAGCGTGGAATCCAAGTCTCCGTTCTCCAAAGTCGTTCCCACGGGTTCCTCCACGAAGAAAGCGGAATGGGACCTCGGCGGGCTCGCTCTGCAATTCCGGTTCAGTTTCGGCGTCATCAACAAAAAGACGGCCGCGGAAGAACAGAGCGGAGCAGGCGCAAAGCCGACCGGTGCAAACGGAAAGGATTCCACGGCGGTCAAAGGGGCGGCAGCCGCAGGCGCAAAGCCCGCGGACGGCGCGTCACCTGTAACAGGCGGAGAGCTTCCGCCTCAGGCGATGCCCGCGAAAGCACCGGCGGATTCCCTGTAAGAAGAGAAGGGAACGCCGATGGACTTTTTATTCCGGGACAAGCCGCGCTACGCGGAATCGCACTACAAATTCAGGCTCCCGTGGTCACCGCTTTTTCACAGGTGCCCCGAAATCATCGTGGACGCGCCATTCCAGATCGTTCCCGGGGAAGCTTTTCCGTTCTGGATCGCAGTGAGGGACGCGGACAGATTTCCGGTGCGCCTCGAAAGGCTGCGGCTATCGTTCCGCAGGCAGAGTCCCGGCGAAAGCCGCGCGGAAAGCGCATCGCAAAGGCCGACTTCTTTTGAATACAAATTAAATATTTCCGCGAATGAAAGCCTCGCCTTCTATCCGGCGCAGGTTACAGACAAACTAAATCCCGGATTCTATGAAATTTTCGCGGAGCTCGACGTGACGTGCCGCGGGAAAAAAGGAATCATCCGCAACAGAAACCTTCCCGGACTTTCCAAGGAACCGCTCCGGGTCCAGGTGCTCGGCGAAGTTCCTCCGAAACCCGTGGGCTACATCGCCTGCGAAACGCACTGCCACACGCACATTTCCGCGGACCCCGTGGAATTCGGAGCATTCCCGGACGTGCTTCAGAAAGCGGCGCGGGCGATAGGGCTCGACGCGGTGTTCTGCACGGACCACTCCTACGATTTCGCCTTCGAAAGTCCGGATTACATGCGCCCCACGGACGGAGAACTCCGTTACCGCGCGCTTCAAAAGGAAATTTCAGAACTCCCGGAATACCCGCGGATGATCGCCGGGGAAGAAGTCTCCGCAGGGAATGCGGAAGGGCGGAACGTGCATCTCCTTCTACCCGGAACCAGCGCCTACGTCCCCGGGCTCGGGGACTGCGGACGCAACTGGCTCAGGAATCATCCCACGCTTCCCCTCACGGAAATTCTTCCCCATCTCGGAACGCCGGCATTCGCCGCGCACCCCGAAGAACGGATGAGCGCCGCCGAGCGCGGCGTATTCCGCCGCGGTAACTGGTCGCACGGAGACCTCGCGGCGGGCGCGCCCCTGAACGTCCGCGGAATGCAGTTCTGGAACGGGTCGCGCGACGCCGGCTTCACCGCAGGGCGCGCACTATGGATCCGCGAACTTCTCCGCGGCGCGCGCCTCCTCCCCATCGGCGGGAACGATGCCCACGGAGATCTCAACGCCTACACCGGCGTCAAAGTTCCGCTATTCAAGCTGAAAATAAACCGCAACCATGTATTCGGTTACGTGCGCACCGTCATTCAGATGCCAGGCGAAACAGCTACCCGCGCAGCACAGAACGGCTCCCCCGCCCATTCGGAAAAAGAAATTCTCAGCGCGTTCCGCGGCGATAACCTGTACGTCACCGACGGGCCGGCGCTCTGGTGGACGCGCGCCGCGGGGGGCATTGAATTCACCGCGCAAAGCACCGCCGATTACGGGGCGCTCAAAACCGTGCGTATTTTCGGCGCATGCAAAAACGGGAACGGCGAAGCTTCCGAAAAAGAAATTTCCGTTCCCGTCGACGCGGGAACATACAAATTAAGCGAAATCATTCCTGCGGTAGATTACATTTACCTCCGCGCGGAATGTGAAACATCGCAAGGGCGCTTCGCCCTCACAAGCGCCGCGTTCCTGTAATAGAAAAACGGATAAATCCATAGAAAGCACTGCATATAAAATGCCGCGACCCGCAAAGCCCTTGCGAGGCAGCGGCATCATCGGGACTATCCGCACCGGTGTCATTGCAAGGCGACAAAGTCGCCGCGGCAATCGAGCGGCTTAGAAGTCGAACTTCACGTCCGAAAGGCGGCGCTGAATTTCATTCATCAGCTTCACCTCTTCCTCTTCCGTATCCGCCATGAACGTCACGGAGAAACGGAGGAAGTGACCGGCATCGTCCCAGGGCACCGTCGAAATCTGCTTTTCACGGATGAGCCACTGAGAGACATCCTCTGCGGTCGCAAAGCGTTCGCCGCCCACGATTCCCTTCGGAGCCGCTGCATACAGGTAAAATGAGCCCTTCGGCTTCGTTACATTGAAGCCCACCGCGGAAAGCGCCTTCACGAGCAGATTGTGGCGGCGGGAATACTTTTCCACCGTTTTGTCCGTAATCCCGGGATGAGCGAGGGCCATCGCGCCCGCGAGCTGAATACCCTTGAACTGACCGGAATCGTTGTTGTCCTTGACGCAGGCGAACGCCTTCACGATCTTCGTGTTACCGACCACGAAACCGAGGCGCCAGCCCGTCATATTGAAAGCTTTGGAAAGTGACTGGATTTCCACGCCCACTTCCTTCGCTCCCGGCACGGAGAGGAAGCTCAGCGGCTTGTAACCGTCGAACGTGAGCGCCGCATAGGCGGCATCGTGCACGACGATCAAATCGTTCGCCTTCGCGAAAGCGATGGCCTTTTTGAAGAATTCCGGAGATGCCACGGCGCCAGTCGGATTGTTCGGATAATTCAGATAAAGGAGCTTCGCCCGCTTGCAAACGTCCACAGGGATCGAATCCAGATCCGGAAGGAATTCGTTCTCGGGCACTAGCGGGAGAGTATGAACTTCGCCGCCAAGCCAGCGCGTCATCGTCGCCATGATCGGATAGCCCGGCGCGGTCATGAGACACACGTCGCCGGGGTTGATGAACGCCTGCGCCATCATCGCGAGCGCGGGCTTGGAACCTATCGAGTGGCATACTTCGTTCACGGGGTCGATGCCCGCCACGCCGAACACGCGTTCCATATACTTCGCCGCCGCTTCCTGAAAAGGCAGAATGCCGTTATCCGCATAGCCGCGGTTCTCGCGCTTCTGCGCTTCCGCATACAAAGTATCGACGACGATCTTATCCGCCATCCAGTCCGGCTCGCCCACGCCCATATCGATAATCGGCGTCTCAGGGTGCTTCGCCTGAGCCTCGCGGCGGGCACGCTTGATTTTCTCGAACTTGTAAAGGACCGTGCCCTTACCGAAGGAACTGCCGCCGATGCGTTCGGCGAAAAGGTTCTGAATGTAATCCGACATAAGAATCTCCACTTTGTTTTACACTGAAAAATTTACAAAATTTCATGCGCCACGCAAAGGTTCCGATACTGTCACAAGCCCGGAACCGCGGCTTTTCCGCCGCCGGTCTGTTACTTTATCTGCAACGTGCATTCTCCGCAGGCGACAAAAAAAAGGACCGTCAGCGGCAGTCCTTTTAATTCTGAGCGGAAGTGTATCAGATAGTCGCGAGGAACTTCTTCGCGCGGTCCGAATACACCGGATTGTCGCCGTAAACCTTGAGAATTTTCTGCGCAGCCGCTTTCGCCTTGTCATTCGAGCCGAGCTGCTGATACACGAGGGCAAGTTTCCAGAGAGCATCCGGAACCGTCGGAACGGCGTCCACGGCCTCCTTCTTCTGATAGCGGTCTTCGAGATCGCC
>JBAYFD010000074.1:0-7977 GCA_041667365.1 Fibrobacteraceae bacterium
CACGGCGACCGCGCCGAACGGCCCCGCGCTCCGCGGCTGGATCGTGGATTTCGTCTCCGTGGAAGTGGACAATTTCCTGCACCGGAACCCCGAAACGGAAAAGGCCCTGAGCGACCGCATCACCCAGAGCGAACGCGAACGCAAGGAAATCGCGGGCATCAAGAAGCTCGCGAACGAACGCGCAAAGAAGGCGAATCTTCACAACAAGAAGCTCCGCGACTGCCGCGTGCACCTCACGGACGTGAAAAACCCGGCTAACCGCGAATCAATGATCTTCATCACCGAAGGGGACTCCGCCTCCGGCTCCATCACCAAGGCGAGGAACGTGCAGACGCAGGCGGTGTTCAGCCTCCGCGGAAAGCCGCTCAACAGCTTCGGCCTCACCAAGAAGGTCGTTTACGAAAACGAGGAATTCAACCTTCTCCAGCACGCGCTGGACATCGAGAACGGACTGGACGGTCTGCGCTACGACAAGGTGATCATCGCGACCGATGCCGATGTGGACGGCATGCACATCCGCCTGCTGATGATGACGTTCTTCCTCCAGTTCTTCCCGGAACTCGTGGAGCAGAAGCACCTGTACATTCTGCAGACGCCGCTATTCCGCGTGCGCAATAAGCAGACGACGATGTACTGCTACGACGAAGGCGAGCGCGACAAGGCGAATGACCAGCTCAAAAAGCAGGGCAACGTCGAAATCACGCGCTTCAAGGGCCTCGGCGAAATCAGCCCCGAGGAATTCGGGCAGTTCATCTGTGAAGAGATGCGCCTCGAAAGCGTCGTCATGCCGCCGGACGCTTCCCTCGACAAGATGCTTGAATATTATATGGGCAAGAACACGCCTACGCGCCAAGATCACATTATGCAGAACCTCCGCACCGAAGCGGTGGAAGAACTGTAAGAGGTTTTATGAGCGACGAAAAACAAAATAACGGAACCGGGACGCCGGCAGCGAACGCCCCGCACGACAGCACGCTCGGACTTTCCAACGCGAACCACCTCGAAAAGCTTTACGACGGCTGGTTCCTCGACTATTCCAGCTATGTGATTCTCGACCGCGCCGTGCCTTATTACGAAGACGGTCTCAAGCCCGTGCAGCGGAGAATTCTCCACTCGCTGTTCGAAATGAACGACGGACGTTATAACAAGGTCGCGAACGTCGTCGGCAACACGATGCGCTACCACCCCCACGGAGACGCCTCCATCAAAGACGCGCTCGTGAACCTCGGGCAGAAAGGCTACCTGATCGACATGCAAGGAAACTGGGGAAACCCGTTCACCGGAGACCCCGCCGCCGCGGGCCGTTACATCGAAGGACGCCTTTCCCAGTTCGCGCTGGATGTGCTCTTCGACCCCGAAACGACGGAATGGATTCCGAACTACGACGGGCGCAGCCAGGAACCGGTGACGCTCCCGGCGAAGTTCCCGCTCCTCCTCGCCCAGGGCGTGGACGGCATCGCGGTCGGTCTTTCGACGACAATCCTCCCCCACAACTTCCGCGAACTCTGCGAAGCGAGCATCGCCTACCTGCGCGGCAAAAAATTTACGCTCTACCCGGATTTCTTCACGGGCGGCATCGCCGACGTGAGCGAATACAATGACGGACTCCGCGGCGGGCATGTGAAGGTCCGCGCGCGCATCGAAAAAGTCGACAACAGGACGCTCGCCATCCGCGAAATTCCGTTTGGCACCACGACGGGGAGCCTCATCGAATCCATCGTGAACGCAAACGAAAAAGGCAAGATCAAGATCAAGCACGTAGACGACAACACGAGCAAGGACGTGGAAATTCTCATCCATCTCCAGCCCGGCAGCGATCCGCAGAAAGTGATCGACGCGCTCTACGCGTTCACGGACTGCCAGATTTCGCTCTCCCCGAATTCGTGTATCATCATCGACAAAAAGCCGCGATTCGTAGGCGTCACGAAAATTCTGGAACAGAGCACCGATCACACGGTGATGCTCCTCGAATGGAAACTTAAAAACGAACTTAGCCACCTCGAACAGAAGTGGCACATGACAAGCCTCGAAAAGATCTTCATCGAAAAGGAAATCTACGAGGTCATCAAGAAGTCGAAGGACCGCGAAGAAATGGTCGCGCTCATCGCCGAAGGACTCAAGCCTTACGTAAAGCGGATGCTCCGCAAGGAAGTCACCAACGAAGAAATTCTGAAACTCGCAGAAATCCCGGTGCGCCGCATCAGCCATTTCGACCGCAAAAAGACGGACGAAGCGATCAAGGATCTCGATGAGAAAATTCTCGAAGTGAAGGATCGCCTCGGACACCTTACCGATTACGCCGTCGATCATTTCAAGAACCTTCTCAAGAAGTACGGAGAAGGGCGCGAACGCAAAACGGAAATCGCGGAATTCGGCACGGTGAACGCGGTGCACGTCGCGCTCGCGAATCAGAAGCTGTTCGTGAACCGCAAGGAAGGGTTCATCGGTACGGGGCTCAAAAAGGAAGAATACCTCTTCGACGTTTCCGAATACGACGACGTAATCGCCTTCAAGACGGACGGTTCGTACAAGATCGTGCGCGTCTCGGACAAGGACTTCGTGGGCAAGGACATCAAGCTCGTCGAAAAGTTCAACAAGGTCGATGAACGCCGCATTTACAACGTCATTTACCAAGACGGCAAGGACGGGCCCTCCTACGTAAAGCGTTTCAATGTGGGCGGCATTACGCACAATAAGGATTACTCCTTCGGCAAGGGCACGCCGGGGACAAAGCTCCTGTACATTTCGAGCAATCCGAACGGCGAAGCCGGCATCGCGGAAGTCATCCTCAAGCCGCGTCCGCGCATCAAGCTCAACTTCGAAGTGGACTTCAGCGAATTTGAAGTCAAGGGCCGCGACACAATTGGCAACCAGATCACCAAGTACCCGGTCCGCACCGTCAAAATGCTCCACAAGGGTGAAAGCACCCTCGGCGCGCGCATCCTGTACTTCGACGCCCCAGCCGGAGTCGTCTCTACGCAGAAGAAGGGTGACTCCATCGGAGATTTCGAGGAAGGCGACAAACTCTTCGCCGTGCACAAGAACGGATTCGCCCGCATATACGATCTCGCGGACCCGATCCTCGTGGGTCCGGACATTCTGTACCTCGGCAAGTACGATCCCGAACAGGTGTTCTCCATCCTGTATTTCGAAGGCGGAAACTTCAACTATATGGTGAAGCGCTTCACCCTCGAAGGCTGTCCGATGACCTCGGAGTTCCAACTGCTTTCCGAACATCCGGACACGCGGATGGAGGAATTCTTCGCAACGCCCGAGGCCAAGGTCCTGATGGAATATCAGATGGGCCGCGAGATCAGGAAAGAAGAACTTGACCTCACCGCAGTCGCAGACGTCAAAACGTACAAAGCCCTCGGAAGCAAATTCACCGCCAAGAAGGTGAAGCGCGTAACACGCATCGAGGAGCCAGCGGAAGAACCCGAAGGCGTCGCGCCCAAGGCAAAGGACCCGCGGAAACCCGATCTGTTCGACTGACGGGCAGGCGTTAGATACAAATTAAAACGCTCCGCGGAAATGCGGGGCGTTTTTCGTAGCGTGCAATAGCGGCTAGTGCTGCGTCGCGAAGCGCGGTTTGCCAGTCCAGCCGAGCTTTTCACGGAGCGCGTTCACGAATCCGTTGTGATTCATGCGGATGAACGTGGTGATATTTTCGCTCGCGAAGAGCTTCACGGAATCGCCGGGGTCAAGCACGCGCGTCACGCGCCCGTCGAACACGAGATCAAGCGGAACCGCCGTCGCGGAATAAATCGTGCAGGTGGAAACCGCGGGTATCACGAGGGGCCGCACGGAAAGGCTGCTCGGAGCGACCGGGGTGATGACGAATACGCGGGTCGAAGGATAAAGTATCGGGCCGCCCGCCGCTAAGTTGTACGCAGTGGAGCCCGTCGGGGTAGAAAGCAGCAGAGAATCCGCCCAGTATGTAGTGAGTGGACGTCCGTTGTATTCCACATTCACGTTCACCATGCGCTGCGGGGCTTTCGCACGCACGTGGACTTCGTTCAGAACCGTCTCGCAGTCAATTTCGACGCCATTGTGAATAATGGACGCGTCGATCATAGAGCGGTCGCGCGTGGAGAACTCCCCGGCCCGCACGCAGTCCAATGTCTGCGCCAGGTCCGCGACGCGCGTTTCCGCAAGGAACCCGACATACCCGGCGTTTACGCCAAGAATGGGAATATGATGTCCGAGCGCGAGGCGCGCCGTCGAAAGCACCGTGCCGTCGCCGCCGATCGCAATCAGGAGATCGCACTCCATGATTTTCTCACCCGGGACGACCCGGATCGGATCCTGCACCAAGTCCTTGAGCGTCTCCATGGCGAAGAATTCAACGTCCGTATGCTTCGCGGCCCATTCCGCGATAGTCCTGAGCGCCGTCGCAAGATCCGGACTTTTTTCCTTCCAACCCGTGACGCCAACTTTAGAAAAACTCATACGGTTACCGCCGATTTTAATTTATCGCAAATTCCCGGGAATGCCGCTTCCACACATTCAATACCTGCAATCGTAGTAATTCCCTGACCGAACAAGGAAAGCACATAGAGCGCAAGTCCCGTAACAGGGTCATCTTTGCAGTCAAATTCACCGCCGTCAAGCACCGTTTCACGACCGCGGATCACGAGGCCTTCATCATACACGCCGACTTCCGCGCCCGTCTTGCGGAGGTTCACCGCCAAGTTTTCACAACGGGAGCGCATCGCCGCGCGGTTCTCCTTAGGAATGCGCAATATCGTTTCGCCTTCCGCGGCACAGGCGGCAAGGGCGAGGAACGGATATTCCTCAAGGCAGGTCGCGATGATGTCTTCCGAAAGGCGGCGCGCCTGGAGTTTGTTCCCGGGGCGGACTTCCACCGTGCCGAACGCCGTGCCGAATTTTTCGTGGCGGCTCGTGATTTCCACGTCCGCGTTCATCCGCTTGAGCGTCGGGAAGAATCCACCGCGGTTTCCGCTCACGACGGCATTCTTGAGCGTGAACGTCGTTTCCTTGGGGAACAAGGCGAGCGAGCCGAGCGTCGCGAACGCCGCGGCTTCCGTAGGGTCGCCCGCGATGAAGTAATCGCAGCTCGTGAGGATCTTCGTCTCCGAAAGTTCCGTTATGATTTTCGTTTCGGTGCGGATGCCCTTCGCCTTCGCGATGCGGCGCGCAAGTTCATCCATCGCCTCGCCCGAATCCTTGCGCACGGAAAGCGCCGCGCCGAAGTACCCGAGCATTTCCGCCCAGGAATCGCGCACGGTCGTTTTTTCTTCCATCGCGGCTCCGCTTCCGTTCACAAAGGCGCAGAGCAGCACGGATTCCTTGAGCAAATACGGAACGTTTCCAAGGGAAGTCAAGTGCGCAACAGGGAGTTTATCTTCAAACTGGAACACGAGCGTATCCGCTGTCTCCGAGGTCACGCGGGCGCAGAAATATTTTGCGAGCGCAGATTTGGCAAGCACACGGAATTCCGCGGGACCCGCCACCGTGTACAGCGTTTCCTTGTCGCGGGAGGCGAGCGAAAACAGGAGCACCAGGGCATTCTCGCTCACCGGCGTTCCGAAGTACGTCGGAATCCTGTACTGAAATCCGAGGCCTTCTAGCGAAAGCTGATGTCCCTTCTCCTCGTAATGCAGCCCGAATTCCTCGAGAATTTTCGCAAACGCGCGGGAACGGTCCGTCCACGTGAAATCGTCAAAAAGTGTGCGTCCCTTCACGAGGAGCGCAAGCACGAACGCCTGCTCCGTCATTTCGCGGTCAGGATTCATTACAAATTCATTCATCGGCGTTCCTTCACTTCGTAACCGAGGTAACGGAGCGTTTTCACGGCACGTTCCGCGTCTGCCTCCGCCTTAAAGGCGAGGAGGAGCGTCCCGGCGATATTTTCACGGACTTTCATCAGTTCTATTCCGCGGATGTTGAGGTGCTCTTCGGCGAGGGGCTGCATCACGCCGAGGATCGCGCCCGGCTTGTCCTTGAGCTGCACCGAAATTTCATAAAAAGAATTAGAGGCATTGTGCCCCGGGGCGAAAAGTGACGCGCGCCCGTCGTTCCCGGCCTTGAAAACCTGTTCCAGTTCCGCTGTACCGTCGTCAGAAGGATTCCCGGGCATGAGCGCATCTATCGCCTGCCGCGTTCTCGCGACGCCGTCGGCGAATTCCTTGAGCGCAAGCGCTATCTCGTCGCGGTTCGTGAGCGCGATGTCGCGCCACATATTCCAGCCCGAAGCCGCGATGCGCGTCATGTCGCGGAACGCGCGGCCCGCAAAATGCTGATAATCGTGAGAGAGCAGACGTTCCGGCAAATTCCCGGCAAGGGTCGAGCTCACCATCTGCGGCATGTGACTCACCCACGCCATCGTGCGGTCGTGATGTTCCGGCGGAAACACGACGCGGTTCGCACCGAGGAACGCGATGAGTTCCGTGAGGGGCGCATACTCGGATTCCGCAAGGCCCGCGGGCGGGCACACGAACCAGTAGGCGTTTTCAAAGATCGAGGGATCGCTGTATTCGAGCGTACGTTTTTCAGAACCGGCCATCGGATGGCTGCCCACAAAGACAAAAGGTTTCGGGAGCTTCGCGCCCGCTTCGCAGATTTTCACCTTAGTGCTGCCGATGTCCGTCACGAGGATTTTTTTCGAGGGCGTCACATGCGAAAGTTTTTCGAGCATCGAAAGAATATGAAGAATCGGAGAGCAGAGCAGAATCAAGTCCGAATCCGCGGCCCAGGCGTTCACGTCGTCATAGCCGAAGAATTCGTCCGCAAGGCCAAGTTCCTTTGCGCGGTCAAGCGTCGAAGGGGAACTCACCGCACGGATCTTGACAGGGACTTTCGCCTGTTTAAGGGCAGCGGCGACGGAACTCGCAAGGAGTCCGAATCCTACGAAAGTTATACGGAAAGCGAGCATTTACATCTCCAGCTTGCGGGTTTCCTGCATCACCGTCTTGAAAATTTCGCGGACGGCGTCCGGCGAAAGCGGGCCCTTGGTCTTCGCGGCGACACGGGCGAGGATTTCCTGTTCGCGCACCGGATCCAGCACGGGGAGGCCTTTTTCCTTCTTTATTTTGCCGATTTCCACGGCATAAGATGCGCGCTTATTCAAAAGTTCGATGATCATCGACTCCAGTTCGTCAATGCGGTTGCGCCATTCTGAAATTTCCATACGCCTAAAATAGAAAAAAGAAGGGACGGATTCCGGGAGGAAAAACTTTATATTCACTTCTCCGCCCTTTTTGATATATTATCTTCGCTTTCAAAGAGCAAACGCAACGAAAAACAATAATTCCAGGAGCCAGACAATGACCAGGATATTCCTATGCCTTATCACGCTTGCCTTTTCCGCATTCAGCGCCTGTTCCGAATCCGGAAGCGGCACGGGTTCACCGGACGCGGCAAGCCCCGTAATTTCCTACACGGGGGACACTTCCGTCGCGGCGGCGGAAAGCACTTATAACCTGTATTTCAAGGCGAAAATACTCGCTCTTGACGATTCCTCGGTCACCTTCGACACGCCGAATTGCCTCTTGGAGGAAGAATGGACATTCTCACCCCATTCCGCGAATAGAGAAACGTACACCATCGCCAACGGCGTTTTGCGCTGGCAGGGCGACGATAACGGCCGGAAGTTCGAAGGAGGCACATCCATCATCGGATTATGGACCTCCAGCGGAACCGGCGGCCAGGACTCCATCTTCCACCTCACTTACAGAATCACGGCGGATTCCATTTATTCCTATTACATCGTCGATTCCGGTTTCTGTCCCGCCGGCCTGATGAGCGCCTGGTTTCAAAGTCTTCTGGACACGCTTGCGCCGCAGTTCGCCGCCACGGACTGTTCCAACGGCACGCTCGGCATATCCGGGAACAGCCTTCCCGTCCGGATAAAATCATTCGGCCTTACAAAGATTCACATCACGGCGGGGGCATCCAGCCAATGCGCATACAAATTCGAATTAAACCCAATGGACGCGGCCCATTGCAATGAGAATA
>JBAYFD010000075.1:0-7856 GCA_041667365.1 Fibrobacteraceae bacterium
ATCGTTCACGAGCCACAGGAGCGTGGGCTGGTGATCGAGGCTCCCGGAAAGGCTCCAGGGGCCAAAAGACAAATCAAGCGAAGTATTCCAGAACGAGCTGTAAGTGCCGGCGGCAAGATTTGCCCAGAGGAGTGCGGCGAGCGTCGCGACAATCAACACCACGCCAGACGTCGTTTCCACGCGGAGAAAGCGCTGTATGGGTCCCATCAGACGGTCAATGGGGTCCGTCGGAAAGAGATCTGCCTTGTTCGGCTCTGCATTTTCTATCATAATCTGAAATACTCCGTATTCATTTATATGTGAAAAATAAACCCCTATATGAAAGGATATAGGGGCTCAGAATTAATAGACGTTCGCAGGCGGCCACCGCGGGTTTTTCGAGCTCATGTCGACTTTGTAGAAGTTCTTGTCGAACCGTCCATCGTATTCACCGTACTGCTGCATCACATAGCGGGAAATCCACTGAGCGAGTTTGAGCACAGTGAGCTTGTGGCGCAGCCGGCCCTGGCAGTCGCGGTTCATGATGTCCGGGAGCGTGCTCGTCGTGAGGATTTCATCGATGGAATGGCTGTTCAGCTTTTCGCGGGCTTCGGGGCTCGTGTGGAAATGCGTGACGCCGAAGCAGACGCGGTGCGGATTGCCCGTCTTGAGGTAATCGCAGCACTGCACGATCGTCGTGCCGGTGCGGACCATATCGTCGAAGACGACCACGTCCTTGCCTTCCAGGTAATCCAGACCGACTTCGCTCTTGTCGCTGAGCGTGATGCTCACGGAGCGTTCGCCGCTGCGGACCTTACTCATGATGACGCGCTTGCACTGCGGGAGCTGAAGCGTGTCCCAGATGGCGTTCACGAACGGGGTAGCGCCCTTGTCCGGGGCGACGATGACGAGGTTGTCGCCGTTCTTGCCCGTCTGGACGAAATTGGAATTCTTGATGTAATGCGCGTATACGTCCGTCGGAATCAGGTTGTGGAAGTGCCCTTCGAAAATATCGGAGAAGAGCTTCTGCACCTTGACGCTGTGGTTATGGACGGTGATGATCGCATCCACGCCGGAGGTCTTGAGGAGCTGCGCGTAAAGGAGGGAAGTGAACGGCTGGCCGTCGAACTTGCGGAGGTCGGAGATGTCACGGTCCTTCTCCAGTTCGCCGAAGCGGTGCGGACCGCGGTCCTGAGCGCTGTAAAAGAGGTCGGGTTCAATGAGGATCACGCGGTCCGCGCCATTGTCCTTCGCCGCGCGGGCGAGGATGCAGGTGCGCATCGCGAGGTCATTGCGGCTGCGTTCGTGAGTGGACACGGAGCAGAGGAGCACGATCTTGCCGTGGAGACGCTTGCCGATGTTCTCCTCATCGTAAACGTCGAGCATGTAACGGGGGCAGAATTCCGAATTGGCGAACGTCTTGAGCGCCACCATATCGGAAATATCGTCCCGGAGCCCAATATATTGTGCAATGTCAATGGCGAACGGATCGTCGGTAAATGTTCCAGTCACTACGAATCGGTCTAGCATTGTTAACCCGTATTTTAATTGAGTGATAAAAAGATAAAAAAAGCCCCGCGTTGTGGCGAGGCTTGTATTTTAGAAATAATATACAAATCACTTCAGGGAGATGGGGCAGGCCTTCGCGTGCCAGATTTCCGTGGCGTACTGCTTAATGGTGCGGTCGGAGCTGAACTTGCCCATGCGCGCCACGTTGATAATCGCCATCTTGGTCCATTTCGCCTTGTTGCGGTAGGTCTCCGCCACTTTCGCCTGACAATCCAGATAGGAGCGGAAATCCGCGAGGAGGAGGAACGGATCGGAAGTGAGGAGCTTATCCACAATCTGGCGGAAAAGATCCGGGCGGTCCGGGGAGAAGAACCCGCTCGAAACGAGATCCAGGACACGGCGGAGATCGTCATCCTTTTCGTAGTAATCGCGCGGACGGTAGCCCTTCGCGAGCAGATCGCGGACCTCGTCCACGGTAAGGCCGAAGATGAAGAAGTTGTCCTTGCCGACTTCCTCGAGCATTTCGACGTTCGCGCCGTCGAGCGTGCCGATGGTGAGGGCGCCGTTCAGGGCGAACTTCATGTTGCTCGTGCCGGACGCTTCCGTGCCAGCGGTGGAAATCTGTTCGGAGAGATCCGCCGCCGGGATGATCTTTTCCGCGAAGGAGACGCGGTAGTTCTCGAGGAACACCATCGAAAGCTTGCCCTTGCAAGCGGGGTCTTCGTCGATGACCTTCGCGACCGCGTTCGTGAGGCGGATGATCTGCTTCGCCATCCAGTAACCCGGAGCGGCCTTGCCACCGATGAGGATAGTGCGCGGCTCAATATCCTTGCCGTCCTTAATTTGTAAGTAAAGATAGATGGCGTGGAGCACGTTCAGGAGCTGGCGCTTGTATTCGTGAATGCGCTTCACCTGCACGTCGAACATCATGTTCACGTCAAGGTCCACGCCTTGAGAATCCTTGAGGTACTTCGCGAGGCGCTTCTTGTTCTCGAGCTTCACGTCCATGAATTCCTTCTGGAACCTGGAATCGTCAGCGAACTTCTGGAGCGCCTTGAGATCGTCAAGGTCCTTGACCCAGGATTCGCCGATGCGTTTGGTGATGATTTCGGACATCGCCGGATTCGCCTTGCGCACCCAACGGCGCGGGGTCACGCCGTTCGTCTTGTTATTGAACTTCTCCGGCCAGAGCTCGTAGAAGTCCTTGAAGAGGCTCGTCTTGAGAAGGTCGCTGTGAAGCGCCGCGACGCCGTTCACGGAATAGGAACCGACGATCGAGAGGTACGCCATGCGCACCATCTTCTCCGGACTTTCCTGAATGAGGGACATGCGACCGAGGCGCGCCATGTCTCCGGGCCACTTGAGCGCGACTTCGCGGAGGAAGCGGGAGTTGATTTCGTAAATGATCTGCAAATGGCGCGGGAGCAGGCGTTCGAAAAGCGACACCGGCCACTTTTCAAGGGCTTCCGGCATCAGCGTATGGTTCGTATAGGCGAACGTCTTCGTCACTATCGCCCAGGCCGGTTCCCAGTCCATGCCTTCGTTATCGACGAGGATGCGCATCAGTTCCGGGATGGCGATCGCCGGGTGCGTATCGTTCAGCTGAATGGCGATCTTCTCCGGGAACCTGGACCAGTCGCCGTCATGGAGCTTCTTGTAGCGGCGCACGATGTCCTGCAAAGACGCGGAGCAGAGGAAGTACTGCTGCTTGAGGCGGAGTTCCTTGCCATTCATGGACGTATCGTTCGGGTAGAGAACCTTGGAGATCGTCTCGGAAAGTTCCATGTCCTGCACGGCGGCGATGTAGTCGCCGTTGTTGAAGTACGCGAGACCGAAGTCATCCGCGCTGCGGGCGCTCCAGAGGCGGAGGTTGTTCACCGTGTTGTTGTGATAGCCCGGTACCGGAGTATCGTACGGGAGCGCGATCACGTAATCCTTGGTTTCCCAGCGATTGTGGAGGCGGCCATTCTCGTCCTGCCAGCTCACGACGTAGCCGTAGAACGGAACGTGGAGCGCATTCGCCGGACGGGCGATTTCCCATGGGTTCGGGAGGCGGAGCCAGTTGTCCGGGCGTTCTTCCTGCTGGCCGTTCACGATCTTCTGGTTGAACATACCGTATTCATAGCGGATGCCCATGCCCGTCGCCGGGAGTTCGAGCGTCGCCATGGAATCCACGAAGCAAGCCGCGAGTCTTCCGAGGCCACCGTTGCCGAGGCCCGCGTCCACTTCCTGTTCGCGGAGTTCCTCTAGGCTCATTCCGAGTTCGTCGAGGGCCTCCGTGACGGCGCTGTCCACATCGAGATTCAGGACGGAATTGCCGAGCGAACGACCGATAAGATATTCGAGGGAGAGGTAATAGACGCGCTTGACGTCTTTCTCGTAATAAGTGGACTGTGTCTTGATCCAGCGGTCAATGAGGCGGTCGCGCACAGCGTAGGCCACGGCGAGGAACTTTTCATGTTCCGTGACGGTGTGTTCGTCGCGGGCGAGCGTGTGATGGATGTGGTCGGTGAACGCCTTTTTGAACGCTTCCACAGAGACGCTGAGGACGTCGGAATTCGAAATCGTAAATTTATTTTTCTGAGATGCCATATTCGTCTTCTAAAAGGGGTGAAACGGAATACTAACCCTGCAAATGTAGATTTTTTAAACCCTGCCCCAAAAGAACGCCGGATTATTTTCGTTTCTATTTCAAGTGCGAATTAAAGAATATATTGATAATTATAAAAAGCTTTTGAAGGCTGGTTCCGTATGATTTGCAGCATCCGCAATCTCATTTTTATATCTATGCTTTTCGTCGGCGCAGCTTCCGCAGCCGTGAATCATCCGTTTCCGCAGAGCATAATTTACGATAACGGCATCGAACTTTCCGATAAAGCGACAGCCGCGGCGCAGCTTAATACCGCCTTTTCCTATTACCTCGCCGCATTCTACAATGAATCGGGGAACTACGCCGGCATCCGTTCCAACGAAGGATCGAATGAATATTTTTCCGAAGGTATCGGATACGGAATGCTAATGATGGTATACTTCAGCAACACCACGACAAGTTACCAAAGCCAGTTCGATAAGCTATGGGCCTTCTATAAGGCGAGCGAAGACACAAACGGACTCATGAACTGGAAGATGGGCAATGTCAGCCCCACCACGGTCTGGGGAGAAAATGCGGCGACCGACGCGGAAATGGATGTCGCGGCGGCGCTTATTCTCGCCGCGGAGCAGTTCGGCGATGACACCTACCTCACGGAAGCGAAGACGCTCCTCGCGAATATCCGCACACACGAATTCGAGACGAACGGGCTCCACAAACCCGGGGACGTCTGGAATTCGAAGCGCAATCCGAGCTACATCGCGCCGGCCTATTACGAACTTTTCAAAAACGTCGATACTGACGGCGCCGCCTTCTGGAGCACGACCGCGATGAACGCGAACCTCACGCTCCTCGAAGCCAATTCCGCGCAATATTCCAACGGCCTGTTCGACAACTGGGCGGACGACGCGGGAACGGGCCTCGACGGCTATTACGGCTATGACGCAGCGCGCGCTCCGTGGCGCCTCGCGCTGTCTTACTACTGGTTCGGGAACACCCGTGCGCAGGCGATGCTTTCAAAGCTCGGCGACTGGGTCGCCACCAAAACGGCAAGTTCCGTAAGCGGCTCGATCTCCCGTTCTTCAGGGGCATTCGGCAGCGATCACAACAGCGTATTCGTCGCGTCGCTTATGACTGCGCTTGTCACCAATTCCGCATATCAGTCCAAGCTCGATGAATTCTGGGCGGAAGCCGTAAACCTCGGCAACGAAAACTATTTTAACCAATCCATCAAAATTCTCTGCGGACTCGCCGTATCCGGAAACATGCCGGACTTCACGGCGAAAAGTTCCTCCCTTCCGCAGCACGCTTCCCGCAACGCCGCGCTCGGCGCATCGCTGCAGGGCTCCACACTCGCAGTAACGGCGGTAAACGCAGGCGTCCTTTCCGCGGAGCTCCTCGACCTTTCCGGCCGGAACGTCAAGGAACTATACCGCGGAAGCGCAGCGGGCGGACTGCGGCTTTCCCTCACCGGTTTTCACGGAATATACCTGGTGCGCGTGCGGCAGGGCACGGAACAAATTTTCAAAACGATTGCCATTCAATGATAAGGATTGCATATAAATGATAGTCACTTTACTGGGAGCAACGGGACTCGTCGGAAATGAATGCCGCAAAGTCCTCGAAAAAGCGGACTTCGTCGAGAGGCTTATCCTCCCTGTGCGCAGAATGCCCGGAGGCGCCGTTTCCGGCGCTAAAGCGGAATGGACTCTCACTGATTTTTCAAAGCTTCAGGACCGCAAAGACATCTTCACCGCGGACGCGGTGATCTGCTGCCTGGGCACGACGATTAAAAAAGCCGGAAGCAAGAAGAACTTTGAAGCCGTGGACCTAAAGCTCCCCCTCGCCTGCGCAGGCATCGCGAAGGCACAGGGCGCGAAGCACTTCCTCGTCGTGAGCGCGCAGGGCGCGAGTCCGTCTTCCCCCTTTCATTACAACCGCACCAAAGGCCTGCTTGAACAGGGACTCGGGCTCCTCGGGTTCCCGTCCCTCACGGTCGTGCGCCCGTCGCTCCTGCTCGGGAAACGCACGGAGAAGCGTCCGCTCGAAAGCCTGATGCAAAAAGTATTCTCCCGCAACCTGAATTTCATTCCCGCATTCTGGCGGCCCGTGCACGCGGAAGCCGTGGCTCAGGTCCTCGCGAGTTCCCTGCTGGAACCGCCGCAAGGCACGCGCATCATCTACAACCGCTCGCTCGCCAAAGCGGATATTTTTACATCTTTATCCGCGAAATAAGAGCGGAACGCTTATGTATTTCAAAGAAATGTGTACAATACACCTAACATTTCACGCTCAATGATCTTTTGCAAAAATCATCGGCATCTATACCTCCTTCCTTTCCTTTGCCATCATCGCTCTCATCGGCCTCATCTTCCTGCTGCGGAAGCCTTTGCACAAAGAGCGGGACGCAGCGCGGAACGCACGGATTTTTCGGCACGGTCAACGACGATATGCGCTCGCCTCTGAACGGGATCCTAGGCTACGCGGACATCACCCTGGAAAGGAACAAAGACGAAGGCTTGCGGAACTATCTTGAGGGTACCTCTAAAAATTCATTTTTATGAAATTGTCAGCACGGGCACTTTGTTAGAAAGCGTGATTATTCCCATAAAATTCTTCGCGGAAAGGAAGCGAATCACTTGAACCGCATATAATCCCACAGCAGCCGGAGCGCCCGACCCGGCTTTTTGAATGCCGCGAGTTTGGACTCCCCGCCGTCGATATAATCGCGGATGAGCCCGTAAACGGCGATCTGATCTTCCTTGTTCCGCGTGAGCAAAAATTTGCGGAAGCGCTTTTCACGCGTATGTTCGCGCCCGAAAAGGTCTTCGCAGCGGCGCTCATAACGTTGAAGGAACTTCGCTGAAAGATCCCCCGCGGCAAAGCCTTCGTGAATGATTTCCGCGGCAGCCTTCCCCGCGCGCATCGCCGTGGATATTCCGCCGCCCGTAAGAGGATTCGTATGGTGCGCGGCATCGCCGACGGCGACAAAGCGGTCCAGCGCATAAGATTCCAGCGAACCGGAAACCGGAATGAGCCCGCCCACGACTTTATTAATCTTCGCATCCGGATAAAGTTTTTTGAGCCAGCTGAGCGTCATACTTTCAATGCTTTCGCCTTTGAAAGAACTCACAAGGAACCCGGCGCCGAAATTCGTGACATTCGATTTCTGCTTGGGGAAACTCCAGATATAGCCATCGTTGATGAAATCGTACCCCTGCCAGAAGGTGAGATAATCCGGACGCGTGAGAAGGCCTTGCACCTGAATGTCAACGCCGGTGCAAGTTTCGCCGGGTTTCTGTATAGCCATTATCCCGAGGCTCCGCGCAATGCGCGCTTCGACGCCTTCCGCGCACACGACCATCTTGGTCTTAATTTGTACGCGCTCCGTGGCGGTCACCACGGAAAGCGTGCGTGCGCCGTCTTCGACATCGCTCACACTTTCCACGCGCGCGTTCACGGCGACTTCCGCGCCGTCAAGTTCCGCAAGGTGGGCAAGCCACGGGTCGAACTTTTCGCGGTTGAGCATCACGCCTACGTTTTCGCGGCGGACATCAAGATTAATTCCGCCCGGACCGTAGACATAAAGTCCGTTCAGCACGGTTTCGATACACGCCGGGTCAATGGGACCGTAATCCTGTTCAAGGCTGTCCAGCTTCGTACTCGCTTCGCCGCAGCGCACAGGGTAACCGATGCGTTCACGCTTCTCGAGGAGAACGACGGAATGCCCGAGTTTCGCAAGTTTCCGCGCCGCGACGCTTCCGCCGGGACCCGCGCC
>JBAYFD010000076.1:0-7623 GCA_041667365.1 Fibrobacteraceae bacterium
AGGCATAGGCGCACGTTGTAATGGTACATCGAATCCGCTTCGGTATCGACGGCGGCGATTTCATAATGGGAAAGTTCTTCGAGGAGGGGCTGAAGTCCTTCTCCGGAGTTGACCAGTGTATAAGAATCTTGGAAATTCACGGTGGTGTGAATTTAGTAAATGGAAAGCCTTCGCTATGTGACCGGGGTCGCGCCGGGCTGTAAAATGCTACATTTGGCGCTATGAAAAAGATTTCCCTTACGGGCATCAAGCCCACCGGCACGCCCCATCTCGGCAATTTCCTGGGGGCTATCCGTCCGGCCCTTTCTCTTACTGAAACTTACGATACCGTTTATTTCATCGCGGATTATCACGCGCTCACGACCGTGCACGACGGCGCGGAGATGAACGACAATATTCACAAAGTCGCCGCGACGTGGCTCGCCCTGGGACTTGATCCGCAGAAGGGCCTTTTCTACAAGCAGAGCGACATTCCCGAAATTTTCGAACTCAGCTGGGCGCTCAGCTGCTTCACGCCGAAGGGATTCATGAACCGCGCGCACGCCTACAAGGCGAAAGTCGAAGCGAACCGCGCCGAGAATCAGGATTTTGATACGAACATCAACATGGGCCTCTATTGCTATCCGTGCCTGATGGACGCGGACATCCTGATGTTCAATGCGGACGTGGTGCCCGTAGGCAAGGACCAGAAGCAGCACGTGGAATTCGCGCGCGATATCGCGATCCGTTTCAATAAGCAGTACGGCAAGGATGTATTCACGGTGCCGGAGCCGCTCATTCAGGAAACGACGGATGTGATTCCCGGCCTCGACGGACGCAAGATGAGCAAGTCCTACGACAATACGATTGAAATCTTCCTCGAGCCGAAGGCGCTCAAGAAAAAAATTGGCAGGATAGTGACGAACAGCCAGGGAATCGAGGAAAAGAAAGACCCCGATACATGCAACGTGTTCCGTCTGTACAGACTATTCGCGACGCCGGAACAGACATCGGACCTCGCGGAACATTACCGCGCGGGCGGAATGGGCTGGGGCTATGCGAAAGGCGAGCTGCAGAAGGTCCTTGAGGAAACGTTCGGGGCCGCGCGCGACAAATACAACGACCTGATGGCGCACCCGGAACGCATTGATGAAATTCTGCACGCCGGCGCGGAAAAGGCGCGCCCGATCGCGCGCGAACACATGGACCGCGTCCGTGAACTCCTCGGCGTGGGCAAAAGCTTCTAATCGGAATTCATAACTAAGTATGATTCCGGGTCAAGCCCGGAATCATGTGTAAAAAGCCTCCCGTACGGGAGGCTTCCTGTATAAAGTAAACGATGTCAGCGCACGCGCTGGAACGGGTTCCGGCGGCGGAAACGCGGATCGTCGATGACCTTCGCCCACAGGAACCCGCGGCGGGCCTCGTTAACGTCAAGTTTGAAATTGCGGAGCGCCGCATTTGGAGCCGCGGGTGGCACGGGCCGGAGATGTTCTACCTTCGCCCCGATTTCCGCTTCCGCGGCCTTTTCCGCTTCCGCTTTCGCGAGCTTTGCCGCGGCTTCGACTTCGGCTTCCTTGCGTGCGAGTTCCGCTTTGCGGTGCGCCTCGATGAGCGAAGATTCCTCGTGGAGCGCATCCGCGGTATGCGTTCCGTGTACATTCCGTTTCACTTCCACGGGGGACGGACGCTTCGCCGCTTCCGTTTCCGCGCGTCTGTATTCATCGGGAATGCGTTTCGCCGTATCTATTTCTTCGCTCTTGTCATCGTCCGGATTTTCGTCCGGTCCGTTGCGGGAATCCGTGCCGGCGGCGGAGTCGTCTCCGTCCGGCTTGAATTCCTTCTGGCGTTCGTTGAACTTGCGGATCAGATCCTGCAAAGACGGCGGCGCACCCGGAGAATCATTGGATTCTTCAGGCTTCGCCCGCTGCGGCTCTTCCTTTGTCCCTTCCGTTTTCATCTTGCGCTTCTTGAGCCATGCCGGGACGGCGTTCAACGCGAAGATGATCAGAAAAAGGAGAAGTGTCTCTTTCATTTATGCGAAACCATTCAGATGCTGGAAGCACCCGTGTCCGGATTGCCGAGCTGGGAACGCATCTGCGTATCGGCCTTCACGTTCTGAAGGTTGTAGTAATCCATCACGCCGAGCTTCCCTGCGCGGAGCGCGTCCGCCATTGCGAGCGGCACCTGCGTTTCGGAATCGACGAGCTTCGCTCTCATTTCCATCACCTTGGCTTTCATTTCCTGTTCCGTGGCGACGGCCATTGCGCGGCGCTCTTCGGCCTTGGCCTGGGCGATCTTCTTGTCCGCTTCGGCGCGGTCCGTTTCGAGCATGGCGCCGATGTTCTGACCGACGTCCACGTCCGCGATGTCGATGGAAAGGATTTCAAAAGCGGTGCCGGCGTCAAGTCCGGAGGCGAGCACTTTTTTGGAAATCATGTTCGGATTTTCGAGCACGGCCTTGTGGGTCTTGGCGCTGCCGATGGAGGACACGATGCCTTCTCCGACGCGGGCGACGACTGTTTCTTCCCCTGCGCCGCCGACGAGCTTTTGAATGCTTGCGCGCACCGTGATGCGGGTGATCGCGTGCAGCTGAATGCCATCGAGTGCGACTGCACTCACACGTGGGGTTTCGATGACCTTCGGGTTTACGGACATCTGCACTGCTTCGAGTACGTTGCGCCCGGCGAGGTCGATCGCCGTAGCCTGCTTGAAATCGAGCTTGATGTTCGCCTTGTTCGCGGCGATGAGCGCCTGGATCACGCGGAGGACGTTACCGCCCGACATGTAGTGCGCTTCGAGGAGATCCGTATCGACGGGGAGCCCTGCCTTGCAGCTCAGAATGCGTGCGTCCACGATGACTTTGGGCGGAACTTTGCGGAGCCGCATGCCGATGAGCTGGAACATTCCCACGTTCGCCTTGGAGAACAACGCCTGGAGCCACAGGCTGAAAAAGTTCGCCATGAAAGCGATGAGAATGATTGCGATGATCGCGGCAAGGACTATCCCTGCGATATAAATTCCGTTCATGATAAACTCCTCTTGAAAGAATAAGATTAAAAATTAAGTTATTTTTTACACATTGATGCCATTTAGACACCAATGTATTAAAAATGGATCAATAATCCATGAAGAAGAAGCAATAAATAAGACGTTTGGTCTGATGCTCACTCTCGGTGCCGTTGTCCTCGTTGGCTGTACTGCGAAGGCGAATGAAATCTCGGCAAGAATCTGAGCGAAGTCCCGTATGAAAAGACGGCGGTCACGCTCGATACGAATGTCGCGGGTCATTATGTCGTAGGTTACGCTGTGATGTCCACTCAGACGTCCAGCATCGGCGGTTTCGGTGCCATCGGCGCTACCGTATCCGTGCCCGCAAGTCCGGTGACTGTGAAGGTCTCGGCAAGAAGGCTCAGCACAAGGCGCTCAAGCAGTTCTACGGCAAGGATGTCGCGCTCCTCAAGGAGAAGTGAGGCGAACCCGCTGAAACCTATACGCTTCCTGTCGAAGAAGACGTGCAGTTTATGCTCAATGAAAAGAATGCCGTCGATGATTACATCTGGGACGGTCAGTGCGATAAGCTCCATAAATAATTTGTATTTAATATGAAAGAGACGCCCCGGTTTCCCGGAGCGCCTCTTTTTTCGGGTGTGGTGTTTTTATTTCTTTATTTCGACGAGCATTCTTTTGCCTCCGCGCACGGGATTCGCCATATAGACGCCCGCTTTCAGATCGGATGCGCTCAGCTTCTTTCTGAGCGAAGCGATGTCGCCGGCGTCAAATGTGCCTAGGAACGCCCCGTTTATATTATAGACGCGGTAGGTCTGCTCTATGGCGGCCGGCGTGCCGGAAATTCCGCCCGCTACGCTTGCCGGCTTTTCCGAGAATTCGATCCGGTCGAGGTTCACGTAATTGCCGGTGATGGCGATTTTCAGAATATGCTTCCCTGCGGAAAGCTCCGTCGTCTTGCCGTCCAGGGCGACGTATGTGTCCCAGTCCTTCCCTTGCGGGACGACCAGTGTATCGGTGATCGCCTTGCCGTCGAGGAACAGGCGGAATGAGGAATTTTCCGCACCGGAGGAAACCGCCGCCCGGAAGTAATACGCTCCTGCGCTCGCGACGTTCACCGTGTATTCGAGCCACTCGTCCGCTTCCGTGTAACCGACGCCGTATCCTTTAATGGAATCGCCGACGATGTCCACGTCTTCGTCTTCGCGGTAGATTCCGCCCTGATTGCCGACATCCGCATCGTGATAGGCGAGCCCTTCACCTCCGATGTCGAAATTCTCCGCTTCGATCACTCCGGGAATGGCGTTCAGCTTATATGCGGACTGAACCTGTTCGATGTAAGGAATGTCCGGATATTTGATTTTTTCCGTGCTCGTTTGCAGATTTTTGAAACCGAGGTTCGCGAGGACGGATGGATCGTCAAGTTTTCCCCTGACTGGGGAAATGCGAAATTTATGCGAATAGTTTTTTTTCGGGAAGATCAGATACTTGTCGAGGGGCTTCGCGCCCCAGCTGTTGATTCCTCCGAGGCCCATCTGCTGCAGGTCGACGCGCAGGGTGATGTCCTTGTCACGCTTCAGGTCCCAGGGGAGCTTGACTTCCGTGAGCTGCTGCGGCGTGTAATGCTGCGCGTTGATTTCCATAAGCGGGGACCCGACGATCATCAGGCCCGTGCCTGCGGAATTCGTCAGCGTCATCCATTTCACATTGGTGCGCTGCCCGGTCTCTCCGTTCTCCATATAGAAGACGGTCATCGAATCGACGATGCTGGAATAGACGCCGGAGTAGCTGCCCTGATTCCTTCCGACGTAGTTCTCGTAAGGTCCCTTGCCGTACCAGCGGATTTTCTCAAGTCCGCCCGGAATGGTGAAGAGCGTGCCTATGTTTGGAATTTCCGACATCGACGCGTCCGGCGTAAGGGTGTATTCGACAATGATGTCGCCGCTGCCGTAAATGGTGTAGGTCATCGTCATCCGGGAACTGCCCGCCTTGGAAAGACCGATGGAAAGATCGATCCGCGTTTCCGTAGCGGATATGGCCGTTACTTTGGACGAATTCACGGTGCGGTCCCTGCCGGCGAACTGCCAGCTTCCGCAGCGTTTCTGCATGCCGTTTCCTCTATCGTTGTCGGTGGGCGCTCTCCAGAAGTTCGGAACGGGACCGTTCTTGATGATCTGTGTGCTGCCCACGGTGTAGTCCGTGATGAGCCCGGACGCGGTATCGATGGAAACGGAGAAGTCCGATCCTTTGACATTCACACTCCCGCCGCTGCGTGTTATGGCTTCCGCCGGGAGCGAGGAAACGTCTATCTGCGGGGGTAGCGCTTCACCGAGGGAAAGCTTGAACTGTTCATGGGCTACGCTGAAGCCCGCGTCCGCCCACAGGGTTCCTTTCTTGAGAGTGAAATCGAGGTCGAGATAATATTCCGAGCCGGCCTTGAGCGTGGGCGCTTTGAACGGAATGGTGATTTCTTTTTTACTGCCCGGGGCGATGTCCAGTGATGCCGCGGGAATCACTCCCTGCGTGACGACCTTGCCGTCCTCTTTCACGTACCAGGTTCCATTTACAACGTTGTTTATGCTATTGAAGTTGAAGCGATTCTCGATGGAGACCGTGCCTTTGGAAACGTTCACGTCGTTCACGACGATATTGCGGTACTGGTGCTTGACTTCCCAGATTTCCGGCTGCAGCGAGCGGTCGGGGAAAATGAGCCCGTTCGCGCAGAAGTTATCGTCGTTAGGGTTGTCTCCCCAGAGACCGCCGAAATTGAAGAACTTGCTTGTGCCGCGGCGGAGCCCCTGATCGATGAAGTCCCAGATGAATCCGCCGAAGGAACGCGGGTTCGCGTAGAATGCGTCTACGTATTCCTTGAGTTCGCCGACGCTGTTCCCCATTGAGTGCTCGAATTCGCAGAGCATTATGGGCTTGTTGTTATCGTTGTAGGATCGCACGTTGTCCGGCGTGTAGTACATCCAGCTGCTCACATCGGCGTTCGACCAGTCGCCTTCGTAGTGAACGGGGCGCGTCGAATCCGCGGCGTGAGCGTAGTCCCGGATGGTCGTAAACACGTTGCCGCTCCCGGCTTCATTTCCCAGGGACCAGAGGACCACGGAAGGGTGGTTCTTGTCGCGCTGCACGAGGGACGTCATCCTTTCCAGCGCCGCGGGGCGCCAGTCGTCGCTGCTCTTCGGAACGCTGCTGTTCACGCCGTGCGTCTCCATGTTGTTCTCGTCGAGCACGTAGATTCCGTATCTGTCGCACAAATCATACATGCGCGGATCGTTCGGGTAATGGGATGTGCGGAGCGCGTTGATGTTGAACTGCTTCATCAGCTTCACGTCGCCTTCCATGCGTTCCAGTGTCAGGGCGCGGCCGCGGTCAGGGTCCATTTCGTGGCGGTTCACGCCGCGGAACTTGATGGGCTGATTGTTGATGTAGTAACGGGTGATTCCGTTCGCGTCTTTCTTGAGTTCCACTTTTCGGAAACCGATTTTTGCGCTTTCCGTCTGGATGAGCGTTCCGCCGGCGTCCTTGAGCGCGAGCACAAGCGTGTACAGGTTGGGATTCTCCGCGGACCAGAGCAGCGGCGCTGCGACGGGGGCTTCGAAGTAGAGCTTTTCCTCGCCGCCGTTCGCGGAAATCGAGGATGTCGTTTTCTGAAGCGCCGTGCCGACTTCCGCACCGGCGTCCGAGTACAGGTGGACTTCCACGGAATAGCCGGAAATTGCGGCGGCGCTTAAGTTATCGACCCAGACGGCGGCTTTCAGGATGCCGTCCGTGTAATTGGAGGCGAGCGTCGCGTCGATCTGAAAATCCTGGATGTGCGTTTTGGGCGTCGCGTAGAGGTAAACGTCACGATAAATGCCGGCGAGGCGGATGAAGTCCTGGTCTTCCATCCAGCTGCCGTCACACCAGCGGAAAACCTGGACGGAAATGTTATTCGTCCCCGTCCTTACTTTATCCGTGATGTCGAATTCGTGGGCGCCGAAGGTATTCTCGCTGTACCCGACGTATTTGCCGTTGACCCAGACGTAATAGGCGGATTCGACGCCGTCGAAGTGCACGCGGATCCGGCGCCCGTCCCATGTCGCGGGCAGGGTGAATGTCCTGCGGTAATGACCCACGGGGTTGAAGTTCTTGGGCGCGGCGGGCGGACTGATGTGATCTGAACCGGACCACGGATACGTGATGTTCGTGTAGATTGGCCTGTCGTAGCCCTGAAGCTGCCAGGAACCCGGCACGGAAATGTCGTCCCAGGACGACGCGTCGAAGGAGTCCTCGAAGAAAGTCGCGTGCCTTTTGTCCGGCGCATTCACCCAGTAGAATTTCCAAGTCCCGGAGAGCGTCTGGTACCAGGGCGATGCCTTCCTGTCACAGGCTTTCGCCTCTGCGATCGTGCTGTAGGGCATCGATGTCGCGTGCTGCTTGAGCGTGTTCACCCCGACGATTTTCGGGGCTCCGTCCCATTCCTGACCTTGCGCGGATAGAATCTGCGGAATAGCGAATAAAAGGCACAGACATACCTTTATTTTTGTCATAATGATTTCTCCCAATAAAACCGGAATTAATCTAAATTGGCGTTTCCGCCATTTCTCCCGGATTTATTTCTTTTTATAGACAAATTGTCCAAAACGG
>JBAYFD010000077.1:0-7621 GCA_041667365.1 Fibrobacteraceae bacterium
CTCAAAGTGGCGAATACAACCAGTATTGGCCACTTTTGTGCTTACGCACTTGTCGGTGCAACTCGGCTATGCGCATGCAAGCATGCCCGCAGCTCTCGTTTTGGCCGACAATCGTTCCTGCTCTTACTCGGTTCTTGACAATTTCATTTCACCAAAGCAATTTTTAGAGGTGCCCTTAATGAAATTTTTATTTTTAAAGGATTAAGAAATGACAGCGGACGAGCTTAAAAAACTTTCGGCGGAAACACCGGGATCGCTCCTTCTCGATATGGTCACCGGGGATGTATATTCCGTCGAGCGGTGGACTGCAGATTTTGGCGATGCCGGCGGGGATAGACTTCCCGCGCTGAGGCATCTTAAGGACGAAGACATCCTCGACCGTCTCGAGGATTCCGCGGAAACATCGTGCGTCGGATCCCGGACCTGGAAAATAACGGCGGGCGCTTTCGGGTGCGACGTGTATGAAATCGTTCACGACAACGTCTGGGAAACCGGATTTTTCGGCGGTTCCGGGCAGAACGGGGAAATGGAACCGGATACGAGAGGAAGGGAGCGCCGTTGGTTTGCTCAGGAAGACGTTGACGCTCAGGACGATGCCGATGCCCGGGAAGACATGGACTATGATCTTGATGACGAGCGTCGCCGCCGCATCGCGGAAATGCTCTTCCCGAAGTGGAAATCGGAATTTTTCAGGCTTCGCCGAATGTGAGAAGATACTGGGCGATGGTCCTGTCCCATTCGTAGCGGAACAGGTACGCGTTGTTCACTATTTCCGCCCAGAAAGCCGGAGCCGTCGCATAAATGTCAGCGGCATCCTTCAGCCGGCGGAGCATCTGGTCCGGCGCCGCGGCGTCGTCCACAAGCATTGCGTTCGCCAGGCTCACGTTGCCGCAGTAATCGGAAAGAAGATTCGCGCAGCCGACGTCTTTCCCCGTAAGGGGAACGGTGCCCGCGGCGAGCGCCTTGAGCACGAGGGAGGCGGATGGCTCGCGCAGATTCGCGGCGAAAAGAATGTCCGAACCGGCGAGCCTTCCCCGCAGGATTTCGTTCGTCCCGACAGGAACGACTTTCATCCGGCTGGGATTTCTTTCGGCGATGGAGCGGTAATAGTTCCAGGCTTCGCTGTTTTCCTTTGTCCCGATGATGACGAACGCGTTGAGTTTCATCACGTCGGCGATGATGGTCGCGAGTGTTTCCGCCGTGCGGCTGGATTCTTCCTCGAGATTGCAGTAGATGACGCAGTTTCCGCCGAAGGAAATGCCGAGCTCACTTTCAAGCGCCGCCCTCGCCGCTTTTTTCGCTTCGCCTATGGGCCGCTTCGCTTCGTAATTGAAATCCCAGAACGAGTAGTTCAGCCCGAACTGAATGCCCTTGAGCTTGTCCTTGTTCCGGTTCAGGAATCCGGAAAGCCCGCCGGAGAGCGCGCTGCTTCCGAGGAGCGCTTCGCGGTATCCCGGGGAGGGCAGGAGCACCTTCGTCGCATAAAAAATGCCGGTCTTGAGAATGCTGACCTTTCCCCAGAACTCGTAGCCGTCCATATTGAAGTCTTTGCGGGGAAGCCCGATCTTTTCAATTTCGGATTCCGGGACGTGAAAATCGTAGGTGATGTTGTGCACCGTAAAGAAGAACGGCAGGGCGCCGAATGCTTCCTTGTAGGTGTTTTTCGCTATCGGACCGGCGAGGGCTCCGCCCCAGTCATGTCCCCATATTCCGTTCGGATCGAAGTGTATCGCTTCGCAGTAGGCGAGCGCGGCGGAAACCAGGAACGAAAACCGGAGGTGGTTGTCCGCATAGGGAACGTCGGTCCCGTAGACGTCGCTCCGTCCGAAATATTCATCAAACCGGATATAGGAATGCAGCGGATCCTTTCCTCTCCATACTTCGAAAGGCAGGTTCCGGAGCTTTTCAACGCCCTTGTAGACCAGAGTGTAATCCGAAAGGTTTCCGAAGAACGCCGGATAAAACGGCGAACAGGTCAGTATTTCAGTTCCCGACCGGGCGTAGGCCCTGGTCAGGTAGTTTACGGCGCCGGCGAGAGGACTCGGTTGGGTCCATTCTCCGGCTTCCGGGCTGACTGCTAGAAACTTCACTTCAATACTCCAAAGAAAAATTTACTTTGAACTGAGTTTCATTTCAAAGATATTTAATTAAATTACAAAAAGGTTATCTTCCGGTCTGTTTTTTTATGAAACAGCATTTAAAAGGGACGAACGATGAAAATTCAACTATTGGTTGCTTTCGCGGGTCTTGCGGTCATTCTTGCCGGGTGCAAGGGTACTAATGAGAAGCGCGGCGATGATCATCTGGAAAAGGGTGAATACCGCAATGCCATTAACTGCTATCTGGATGCTAAAGCCCGCGGACATATCTCCGATGAGTTCTATGACAATTTCACTCTCGCGCTCGTCAAGGCGGCGGAAGCGGAAGCTAAAAAGGATCCGTCGAGCTCCCTCCTCACCGGTTACTTCGAGCAGACGATGAAGAATCTCGCTCAGGTGAAGAGTCAGGAAGCGGCTCAGAAGATCGCGGAAGCGATGGCGAACGTCGGCAAGGCCCAGTCTTCCGTGGAAGGCGACCTCGGCACGAACGTCGACGGCTTTGCGGAGATCGATTCGGCGATCGCGGTTGTGCAGCGCACCGGCGGCAATGTCGCCTCCGTCAAATCCGTGCGTACGGAAGCGGAAAACGCTTATGTCGTGCGCTCTCTCCCCGATGCGCAGGATGAAGAAGACCCGGTCGTCCGCGAATACAATCTTCTCAAGATTGAACTTATGGCGCCGGATAACGCTCAGCTGAAGGCCGCCCTTGATAAGAGCCGCCTCCAGACCCGTCCGTACTTCCTGATTTTCGGTGAAAATATCGGAGAAACCCCGTCGAAACTCGTCGATAAGTGGGGCTATGTGATGGCGCTTCCCGATGTCAAGATCGGTCCTTCCTCGCTTTCCGCCGAACTCCAGTTCTGGGCTTCGACGGGCAACAACACCGAACTTGACGTGAGCAAGATCCGCCTTGTTTCCACGAAGGGCGACGAATCCGTCGCGCAGCTCAACGCCAAGGGCAAGAGCTGGTGCGAAGCGGAAGTCATCACCGGGCCGAAGGGCGCGGAAAAGGTGGAGACCAAGCAGAAGCCGTTCAAGGAAGACAAGAAGCTCCTGAATGAATTCAAGTGCTCCGTGCAGGTTTCCTTCAGCTATCCTCAGGGATTCGTCCCGGATTATATCGAGTATAAGGATCAGTTCGGCATCGGCCGCAAGTACCTCGGTCATTGATTCTTAGCCGGATGAAAAGTTTAAAAGCCCGCCTTTGGCGGGCTTTTTTGTCGGGCGCCGGCGGGGCGTTGCCATTAAGGGCAAATATCGTGTGAAGATTCATTGGTCTGAAAGTTCAACTTTTGTATTTTTGGGAGCGACTTTTTGTTTTTTTCGAGTAGGTACACCCTGATTTTCCGCATATTCGCTTTCGTTTGCCTTTTGCTTGGCGCTGTGCAGGCTCAGTTGCTGGAACCCTCCGATGCGTTCCAGGGGGATAATTCCGTGCGCCATGTGCGCGTGGAAGGAAACGTCAATATGGATGACCGTTCCATCCTAAGCCGGGTGAGTGTCCGCGACGGACAGCGCTTCCCGCCTACGGTTTTTACCGATAAGGTGGAGAAGAGCGTTTCCGCCCTGTATGAGTCCGGATACTTCGACGATGTGACAGCGTGGGTCGATTACACGGGCAAGCAGCCCGGCGAAGTCGATCTGATATTCCGGGTCTCCGAACTCCCTGCGCTTGATTCCGTATATATAGAAGGCAATGACGCGGTCTCGGAAGAGGACATCCGCCTCAAGGTGACGATGCTCAAGGGACAGGTGTACAGCAAAAGTCAGCTGGAACGCGACCGGCAGAGTATCCTTGCTCATTATAAGTCCGAAGGCTATTTGCTCGCGGAGGTCGGCTACCGCGAGACGCCTGTTTCCGAACATGAGAACTCGGTGACGTTTATCATCCGCGAAGGTCCGAAGGTGCAGGTGGAGTCCATCGTCGTCAAGGGCAATGACCACATTCCCGCGACGGAAATCACGGACCGCATGCTCACGAAGCAGATGCACTGGTGGGGCGACGGCGAATTCAAGGAAGCCGTTCTGGAATCCGACCGCGACACGGTGCTCAATGCCGTGCGCCATTTCGGCTTCCTCGATGCGGAGCTCAAGGAATACCGCGCGGAGTACCTTCCGGATTCAACCTGCACGTTCTATCTCGGCCGTGTCGTTCCCAAGGGAAAGGACCTGAGCCTCCTTTACGCGCAGATGAATGCGGCGATTAGCGACACGGCGAACCCGATGCACCGCATCGCCGGGCGTCCGTTCGAGAAGTCCAGCCACTATTACCACAATTACCGCACGAATTTCTCGGAAACCGCGCAGGCCATTCCCGTGCCGCAGATTAAAACCGAAGAAGACGCGGTGAACGTTTTGAACGGTATTGTCACGTACGAGAGCGTCCGGAATATGTGGCTGCGCTCTCTTCCGAAGAAAATCTGGAACAATCAGAAGATCAACGATATGCTGCGCAAGATCAGGCGCTCCCGCTACGAGGACAAGCTCCTTGCGCGTTACACCCTTGAAGAGACGTTCAATACGCTGATGCCTTATGACAGTGTCGTGACTTCGAGCTATGTGCGCATCCATATCACGATTTCCGAAGGCCGCCGTTATTATGCCGGTTCCGTGCATTTCGTGGACAATGAAGTCCTTACGGATCAGATGCTCGCGCGCACCGTGCAGCTCGACAGCGGCGAGGTCTTTGATTATTACAAGTACGACGCGACGAAGAAGAGCATTATGGACGCTTACCGCGAAGAAGGCTATCTCTTCGCGCAGTATGACGAATCCCGTTCCTTCCAGTCTGATTCCATCGTGAACCTTGAATACCGCGTCCACGAAGGACTTCCGGCGCAGGTTCACCGTGTGTTCATCACGGGAAATACAAAGACGAAGGATAAGGTCATCCGCCGCGAGGTCCGCCTTTATCCGGGCGACACTTACCGTCAGTCCGCGATGGAGCGCAGCTTCCGTGAAATCATGCAGCTGAACTATTTTGACATGGTGACTCCGGACATCAAGGTCGTGGACGATCAGGACGTCGACCTCGTGTTCAAGGTCCAGGAAAAGGAATCGGGCACCGGGCAGTTCAGCGCGGGCCTCGCCTACAGCCAGAGTGACGGACTTGTGGGAACGCTCGGCGTGACCATCCCGAACTGCTGCATGGGTGACGGTCAGAGTGCGTCCGTGAACCTGGAATATGGCGAAGATAAGAAGAGCGCGTCCGTGAGCTTCACTGAACCGTGGCTCCTGGATCATCCGATTACGCTCGGCGCGAGCCTGAGCTACAGTTGGTGGAACGAGGACGACGACCCGGATATCACCCGCTACGGCGGAAGCGTTTACGTGGGCAAGCGCCTCAAGTGGCCGGATGACTATTTCTACGGTCAGATCGGCTACAGCTGGCTTATGAACAAGCAGGGCGACAACGTCGACGGAAGCCTTATCAAGAACACGGGTATCGAATCCGCCGTCAACTTCAAGCTCATCCGCGATGATAAGAATCTGCCGCAGTTCCCGACGGACGGCTCCCGCTATGAACTTGGAGTGCAGTGGGCGGATGAACGGCTCGGCAGTGACTTCGAATTCGTGAAGACGGACTTGACTGTGAAGTGGTGGTTCCCGCTCGTGAGTGACAAGGTCGCCCTCGCGCTCACGAACCAGTACGGCGTGATTTTCGGCGATCCCATTCAGTACCGCACTTTGTACCAGATGGGCGGCGTGCTCGGCTATGACGGCATGCTCCGTGGTTACAGCTCTGGCTCCATCGGCTACCGCCGTCTGGGACGCAGCTATCAGTATATGGGCGCGGAACTCCAGTGGGGTATCGTTCCCAACACGTTCTACCTGCTCCCGCTGTTCTTCGATGCCGGCAATGTGTTCGGCAAGCGTTTCGACCCGGATCAGAAAGTTTCCAAGGACCAGCCGAATCCGCTTTCGGAATGGGATCCGTCCTCGCTTAAGCGCGATTTCGGTTTCGGTTTCCGCGTAGTGGTTCCGATGCTCGGTATCATCGGCTTTGACTTCGCCTGGCCGCTTGATCCGGGCGAGACTTATACCGGACTTGACAGGACCGGCGTGGGTTCCATGGAATTCAACTTCGTCATCGGACAAGGATTCTGATATGCGTAAACTTTTCTTCGTGTGTCTCCTCCTCTGCTTTGCGGGCGCAGCTTTCGCCGAAGATGGCCTCCGTATCGCCCATGTGGATTCCAAACTGATCTTCGAGGGCTACAAAGGCACTAAGAAGGCGCAGGAAGAATATGACCGCCAGGTGGCGAAGTGGGAACAACAGGCGAACCTCCTCCAGAAGGAAGTCGCCGCGGTCAAGGAAAAGCTCGATAAGCAGTCCCTGATGCTTTCCGATGAAAAGCGCAAGGAACTTGAAGCGGACTACGCTAAGAAGGAAACGGAGCTCAAGGATTTCATCAACAAGGTCTATGGCAAGGACGGAGAACTCATCACGGCGAATGAGAAGGTGAGCGCTCCGATCATCCAGCTCATCAAGAAGGCCGTGAATGAGATCGCGCTCCAGGAAGGCTACGACATGGTCGTGGACCGCGCGACGGGCGCCGTGCTTTTCTGGAAGAGCGAGAACGACTTGACGCAGAAGGTCCTGGATTACCTGAACGCTCGTTAATTCGTATTTAAAATGAAAAGGAAAGCGATGCCGCGGGGCATCGCTTTTATCTTATACGCACATGGCGGACATTTCCGGTCATTGCGAATTCCGCAAAAGCGGAACGATGCTATTCATTCTGCGGTAACATCGTGGATTGCTTCAGTTGCTCCGCTTCCTTCGCAATGATAAAAAACTCTCAGCTGAAACGCTTGCGGTTGATCTCGTAGAGCCCTAGGGAGAGCGCGACGGAGGCGTTGTAGGATTGCGCTTCGGGCTTCATCGGAATGCGGAGCACCGCTGTGCATTGTTTGCGGATGAACGGAGGAAGGCCGACGTCTTCACCGCCGACGGCGAGGACGACGCGGTCGCCGAATTCATAATCCGCGAGCCCCGTCTGCGTCATCGCATCGAGCCCGAGAATCTGATACCCGGCGAGCTTGAGTTCGCCGATGACCGCTTCGAGATTGTCCGGGCGGCAGAGGCGGAGCTTGTCGAGCGCTCCGGCGGATGCGCGGGCGACGGTCGGGGTGATGCCGCACATTCCCTTGGAGGGCATGAGCAGAATGTCCACGCCGAGGGCGAGGCAGGAGCGGATGCAGGCGCCGAGGTTCCGCGGGTCTTCGATGTTCGTCGCGACGGCAACGAGCTTGCGCTCGTTCTTTTCCTGCGCGTCGAAGAATTCCTGTTTGACTTCGTCCCAGGTGAGGAGGGACTTCTCGTTGCAGAGTGCGACGATACCGCCGTTCGGGCGGGCGTAGCTGTCGAGGACGCGACCGTCCACCTGCTGTACGTGAATGTGATTCTTTTTTGCGAGCTTCTGGAGCGTATAAAGTCTCGGATTTCCGGACTGGTGCTGGAACAGCACGCGGTGTACGCGGCCCGGTTCCTTTGTGAGCAACTCTTCGACTTCGCGGAG
>JBAYFD010000078.1:0-7562 GCA_041667365.1 Fibrobacteraceae bacterium
GCCGCCGGTTCAGCCGCGGGTGCCGGGGCAGGCGTTTCCACCACGGGCGCGGATGCCGCGGAGGATGAACTTTCTTCAAAGGACGAGGACGATTCCACCGCCACCGCCGCAGAGGACGCCGGAGCGTCATAGCTGTAACCGGAAGCGCTGCTTGCATCGTAGTCGCCGGTGCTGCCCGAAGATGTGCCGCCCGCGTTTTGATAACCGGAATTGTTAGCGTTTGTGTTCGCCGTGGAAGCCGTAGAATTAATGCCTGAATTGCTGTTGGAATTCGAATAGCTGCCGGCGCTTTCTTCTGAATCGTTTTCGTAGGGACCGCTCACGGCGTCGTTCGCTTTGTCGTCGACCCACCAGCCGGAGATCCCTAGCTGGGAAATGACACTCTGAGCGTAAGCCATGGCTGCCGCCGGTGTGCGGAAGTAGCCGACGCGGATACGGTAATAGGAGCCTTCGAGTTCGCCGGGGTTGGTCACTTCCACGGTATATGCGGAAATATTATTCTGCGCGAGCTGTTTCACGATTGCGTTCGCGCCGGATTTGGAGGGCTTCAGGCCGACCTGGATGACATAGCTGCCGTTATCTCCCGGAGGGACGACGTCCGCGTCGGAAACCGGTGCCGCAGCCGTGCCGCCGGCTGTTTTTGCCGGCGCGAGGCTCTGCATGGACTGGAGCGCGGGTTCGGAATCCTGTGCCGCGGCCTGTGTCTTGGCGGGGACTTTCAAATCCGGGACGCTGGATTCTTCTTTATCTTTACAGGCACTGAGCGCCAGGCACAGCGCGGCGCCTGTGATCAAAATGGAGGCCACGGATTTTTTCACGGTTCATTCTCCTATGGATAGTCTTTTTCAAAATATATATAACTCTTTGATATCGCGCAAGTTACGATGGAAAATATGTGATAGCGGAATCCGCTTTTTCCGGATAGGTTTTCCGGGTAGGACTTGACGATTTTTGCACTTTAAGGTATATTATGCCACTCGAAAAGCATTTTTAAAACAAAGGAAGCTATTGTGATCGGTGTAATCGTAAAATCCAATGAGCCTTTTGAACGCGCCCTTAAGCGTTTCACGAAGTCCTGCGAAAAGAACGGCATCATTTCCGATGTCAAGAAGCGTCAGCGCTTCGAAAAGCCTTCCGAAGAAAAGAAGCGCGTTGAAACGGCCGCACGCCGCAAGCGCCTCAAAGAAATTGCGGATCAGAACCGCAAGCGCCTTTACTAATCCGTTTTTCGCCTTAGGCGGAATGGCGCAGGAGAAAATTTTCGGATTTCTCCTGTGTTTTCTTATATCTACAGTTCCGATGTAAATTGGAGATTGTTATGGAAAGCAAAAGCGCACTGCTGAAGCAGATTCTGGATGACATCAAGGCCGCGATGAAGAGTCACGATGCGGAAACGCTCAGCACTCTCCGCACGCTCCACTCCGATATCAAGAATGTCGCCATCAATTCCGGCAAGGACATCACGGACGAACTCGTCATCGACGCGCTTTCCAAGAGCGTGAAGCAGAAGAACGAGTCCATCGAACTTCTCCGCAACGGTGGCCGCAACGATCAGATTCCTGCGGAAGAAGCTTGCATCAAGCTGTACCAGAAGTACCTGCCCGCTGCGATGAACGAGGCGGACGTGGCCGCGATGATCGCGGAAGTGAAAACTGCGGTCGGCGCGGCTTCCCCGAAGGACATGGGAAAGATGATGAAGGAACTTTCCCCGAAGCTCAAGGGCCGTTTCGATAGCCGCCGTCTGAGCGAGCTTGTCCAGGCCGCTCTCAAATAAAACGCATTTTTAACGCCTTTTGGCCGTTTATGGTTATTGCACCCCGTTTTCATGGGGTGCTTTTTTCATCAGGCGCAAAAATGTTATTTTGAGCATTAGCATACTACATTTTTGTAGTGTGTTTTTTCGCCGGACTCTTTACTCGGTTGAAGTCATTGTTTACTTTTTTGAATGCAATAACAGAAATGCAATATTTTTCCGCAGTTGGCGGAAGGAGAATACGGTGAAGGCTCAAGGTTTATATAGCCCCCAGTACGAACACGACGCTTGCGGCGTCGGCTTTGTCGTAAACATGGACGGTCGCGCGGAACACGGGATAGTGGAACGTGGCGTGCAGGTTCTGGTGAACCTGCTGCATCGCGGCGCGACGGGTGCTGATGTGAAAACGGGTGACGGCGCAGGACTTCTGCTTCAGATACCTCATCGCTTTTTCAAGGAATCCCTGAAGATGAAACTCCCGGCGCCAGGTCATTACGCCGTGGGCATGCTGTTCGTTCCGCAGAACGAGATGTACCGCAAGGAATGCGTTTCCTTATTTGAAAAAATTTGTGCAGAAGAAAACTTCAAGGTGCTCTCTTGGCGCGATGTGCCCGCAGCCCCGGACGTGCTAGGCAACGATGCCCGCCGTGAGATGCCGAAGATCGTGCAGGTGTTCCTTACGGACAAGAAGACTCCGCGTGACGGCGCAGACTTGGAACGCGCGCTCCTCATCGTCCGCAAGCGCGTCGAACATGAATGCGGGCGCGAAGCCGGCGGCGCGAACGGATTCTACGTCGCGAGCCTTTCTTCCCGCACGATTGTGTACAAGGGAATGATGACCGGCCCGCAGGTCCCGCTCTTCTACAAAGATCTCACGGATCCGAAAACGGAAAGTGCCGTGGCCGTCGTGCATCAGCGTTATTCGACGAACACTTTCCCGAGCTGGCCGCTCGCTCAGCCGTTCCGTTTCCTTGCGCATAATGGTGAAATCAACACTCTCCGCGGCAACCGCAACTGGATGAAGGCGCGTGAAAAGAACATCGCATCTCCGCTTTTCGGTGACAAGGTTCATTTCCTGAGTCCGATCCTCGAAGATAACACGAGCGATTCCGCGAACTTGGACAATGCTCTCGAAGTGATGACGCTCGGCGGTCGTTCCGTGGGGCATTCTATGATGATGCTTATTCCGCCTGCTTGGGGGAACAAGCATTCTTTAGGTCCGGATATCCGTGGATTCTTTGAATATCATGCAGGTATCATGGAGCCGTGGGACGGCCCTGCAGCCGTGGCTTTCACTGACGGCATCTGGGTCGGCGCGACTCTTGATAGAAACGGACTTCGCCCTGCGCGCTACACGATCACCAAGGATCATTTCATGGTCTTCGCGTCTGAAGCGGGCGTGCTTGACATTCCTCCCGAGAACGTTCAGGAGAAGGGCTCCCTCCGTCCGGGACGCATGATTCTCGTGAACATGGAAACGGGAAGGCTTTATAAGGATTCGGAAATCAAGGCGCAGCTTGCCCGCCGGCAGCCGTACCGCCGCTGGGTCAAGGAAAATCACATCGATATTCACGGCTTCTTCAACGCCGTGGGCGAGGTTCCGAGCAATCCGGAAACGCTTCCGAAGCGCCAGCGCCTCTTCGGTTATACCCGCGAAGATCTCGACGTCATCCTGAATCCGATGGCGTCCACAGGCAAGGAACCCATCGGCTCGATGGGCGCTGACCAGCCGCTCGCCGTGTTCTCCGAGAAGCCTCAGCTCCTCTACTGGTATTTCAAGCAGCTCTTCGCCCAGGTGACGAATCCGCCGATCGACCCGATCCGCGAAGACCTGGTGATGAGCCTGATGACGTTCCTCGGCATTCACGACAACTTCCTCGCGGAAGAGCCCTCGCAGGCCCGCCTTGTGAAGTTCCGTTACCCGGTGCTTTCTAACGAAGACCTCGGTCGCATCCGCACGCTCAACCTCGAAGACTTCAAGAGCACGACCATCAAGATCATGTTCCCGGCGCTCGTGGAAAGCAAAACTCCGGGCAAGGTCCTGGAAGAAGCTCTCGATGAACTCTGCACGGATGTCGATGAGGCCGTTCAGGCAGGGAATAAAATCATCATTTTAAGCGATAAGGATATCCCGGAAGAGATGGCTCCAATCCCGGCGCTCCTCGCCGTTTCTGCGGTGAATCAGTATCTGTCGCGGAGCTCCAAGCGCACGAGCTGTGGGCTCATTCTTGAAACGGGCGAAGCGCGCGAAGTCATGCACATCGCGTCCTTGCTCGGATTCGGCGCGACGGCAGTGAACCCTTACCTCGCATTTGAAACAGTCGCCGATATGGCGCGGAACAAGGAACTTGATGCGCAGCTCGGCGTCACCGAGGCAATCGAGCATTTCATCGATGCGATGAACATGGGCCTGAAGAAGGTGATGAGCCGCATGGGCATTTCCACCCTGCGCAGTTACCGCAACGCCCAGGTGTTCGAAATCATCGGACTTTCCGACGGCGTGGTGGACAAGTATTTCACCGGAACGGCGAACCGCATCGGCGGCATCGGAATAGAACAGATTGCGACGGAAATCCTGATGCGCTGGCGCGCGAGCATCGAATCGCAGAATTCTCCGCTTCTTCCGGTGGGCGGGCAGTACCGCTACCGCAAGGAAGGCGAGCGCCACCTCTGGACTCCTTCGACGATCAGCGACCTTCAGATCGCGACTCGCACGGACGATTATGCGCGTTACAAGAAGTATGCCGCACAAATTAACGACCAATCGGTGAAGCAGAGCACGCTCCGCGGGCTTTTCCAGTTCAAGAAGGGCGCGTCCGTCCCGCTCGATGAAGTGGAACCGGCCTCCGAAATCATAAAGCGCTTCGTCACGGGCGCGATGAGCTACGGTGCAATCTCCCAGGAAGCGCACGAGGCTATCGCCATCGCGATGAACCGCATCGGCAGCCGCAGCAACTCGGGCGAGGGCGGTGAAGATCCGCGCCGCTACAAGAAGCTCCCGAACGGGGATTCCCTCTGCAGCGCGACGAAGCAGGTAGCGAGCGGGCGCTTCGGCGTGACTTCCGAATACATGGTGAACGCTCAGGAACTGCAGATCAAGATAGCCCAGGGCGCGAAGCCCGGCGAAGGCGGTCAGCTTCCGGGCCACAAGGTGAACGAGGAAATCGCCCGCGTGCGTCATTCGACTCCGGGCGTCACTCTCATCAGCCCTCCGCCGCACCACGATATTTATTCAATTGAAGACATTGCGCAGCTCATCTATGACCTCCGCAATGCGAACGACAGGGCCCGCGTTTCCGTGAAGCTCGTCTCCGAAGTCGGCGTAGGCACCGTCGCCGCTGGCGTCGCCAAGGCGCGCGCTGACATGATCCTCATTTCCGGCTACGACGGGGGCACCGGAGCTTCTCCGCTCTCCTCGATGAAGCACGTGGGGACTCCGTGGGAACTCGGACTTGCTGAAACGCAGCAGACGCTTGCGCTGAACGGTCTCCGGAGCCGCGTCCGCCTTCAGGTGGACGGTCAGCTCAAAACGGGCCGCGACATCGTCGTGGGCGCTCTCCTCGGCGCTGAAGAATTCGGCTTTGCGACGACTGTTCTCGTCGTGCTCGGGTGCGTGATGATGCGCAAGTGCCACACGAACGCCTGTCCCGTGGGTGTCGCCACTCAGGATCCGGAACTCCGCAAGCGCTTCAAGGGCGAACCGGAATACATCATCCGCTTCTTCACGTTCCTCGCGAACGAAGTCCGCGAATACATGGCTGAACTCGGTTTCCGCAAGTTCGATGACATGGTCGGCCGGAGCGATCTTCTTGAAGTGAACAAGGCGATTGACTTCTGGAAGGCTCAGGGCCTTGATTTCAACCGCGTATTTCACCGAGCGACAGTCCATCACGATCAGGTGCGCTGCACGCAGAATCAGGAAACGGGCCTCGCGGGCGCTCTCGATTACGAGTTCCTCAAGGTCGCGGGTCCCGCGATCGAAAAGGGCGAGAAGATCACCATCAATCACGACGTGCGCAACATTCACCGCACGATCGGCACCATCGTCTCGAGCAATATCGCCCGCAAGTACGGCTACAAGGGTCTCCCGGACGATACGATCACGCTCAACCTCAAGGGCTCCGCGGGTCAGAGCTTCGGCGCGTTCGCCGCGCACGGACTCACCCTCCGCCTCGAAGGGGAAGCGAACGACTACATCGGCAAGAGTCTTTCCGGCGGCAAGATCATCATCCGCCCGCCACAGAAGTTCTCGGGCGCTCCCGAAGAAAACGTCATCGCCGGCAATGTCCTCCTTTACGGCGCGACATCCGGCGAATTGTATGCGAACGGACTCGTCGGCGAACGCTTCGCCATCCGCAATAGCGGCGCGAACGCCGTCGTCGAAGGCGTGGGCGACCATGCCTGCGAATACATGACGGGCGGGCGCGTCGTCGTGCTCGGCCGCACCGGAGTGAATTTCGGCGCGGGCATGAGCGGCGGTATCGCTTACGTCTACGATGAAGACGGGCGCTTCGACAGCCTCTGCAATACGGACATGGTCGATCTCGATATGCTCGATTCCGCCGATGAAACGGAACTCAAGACGCTCATCGAGAACCACGTCCGCTATACCGGCAGTCCCAAGGGCGCGCGCATTCTTAAGAACTGGGACCGCGAGCGTGAACGTTTCGTCAAGGTGTTCCCGATGGAATACCGCAGGGTCCTCGGCGCGATGAGCAAAAAGGACGAGGCGGTTCCCCGCGCAGTCAAGGCACACGAATAAGGGAGGAAACTTTATATGCAGAACATACCTTTTCTGACTATCCCCAGAGTCGACGCCGGTTACCGCCCCAAAGAGGAACGCGTCCGCGACTTTAATCCCGTTGCCCGCGAGCAATCCGAAGAGAATCTCCGCAAGCAGGCGCTCCGCTGCATGAACTGCGGCATTCCATTCTGTCACGGAATGGGCTGCCCGCTCGGCAACGTGATCCCTGAATTCAACCGTGCGGCAATGCGTGGCGAATGGAAAAAGGCTCTCGACATCCTTCTCGAAACGAGCCCCTTCCCGGAATTCACGAGCGTCATCTGCCCCGCGCTCTGCGAAGGCTCCTGCGTCAACGGACTCAATGGCGATTCCGTCACCATCCGTGAAATAGAACATTTCATCATCGAGAACGGCTATGCGAACGGCTGGGTGCGTCCGGTCATTCCCATGCATCGTCTGAACCGTTCCGTCGCCGTCATCGGCGCCGGGCCTTCCGGCCTTTCCGCCGCGGAAGCACTCAACCGCAAGGGAATAAACGTCACCGTTTACGAACGCGCGCAGCACCCGGGCGGCCTTATGCGCTTCGGCATCCCGGATTTCAAGCTCGATAAGAAACTCATCGATCGCCGTGTCGCCCTTATGAAGGAAGAAGGCATCGCCTTCGAGAACGGCATCGAAGTGGGCGAGGACGTCTCTCCGGAGTACATCTTCCGCAAGCACGATGCGCTCGTGCTCACCTGTGGCAGCCGCGCCCCGCGCGACCTTAAGGTCAAGGGCCGAGAGCTTTCCGGTATTCATTTCGCCGTGGATTTCCTTACGCAGCAGAACCGCCTCAATGCGGGCGATACGTTCTCCCCGGATCCTACGATGAACGCGAAGAATAAGCGCGTCGTAGTCGTGGGCGGCGGCGACACCGGCTCCGACTGTATAGGCACCGCGATCCGTCAGGGGGCTCTCTCCGTGACGCAGATTGAAATCATGCCCAAGTCTCCGATGACCCGTGCGAAGAACAATCCGTGGCCCGAATGGCCCAGGCTCTTCAAGGAAACATCCAGCCACAAGGAA
>JBAYFD010000079.1:0-7544 GCA_041667365.1 Fibrobacteraceae bacterium
CTGGCTGAAAGATAGTGAATTCCAGGCTCAGTGAGCAAGCTTGAAAGTCAGCGTGTTGCCCTTAATCGCGACGCTCGTGCGGAGACGTTCCTTGGGAAGGTCGATTCCGAAGGAAGAAAGCGTGCCCATGAAGGAAACGCTAGCGTGGCTCTGAATGGTGCGGACGTTGACGAGGCCTTTCTTGCCGAAAGTGAGCGTGAAGGACTTCTTCTTAGCGTCATAAGCCGGAGTAAGCGTGTCGTTCACCTTGGTCTTGAGCGCGTCGATGCAGCGGCGGTCGAGAATGAGCGTTCCGCGCGTGTCGAGGGAGATCATCGGAAGGCCGGCGGAATTGCGGCAGGCGAGCAGGGTCCAGGGACCTTTCTTCGAGCTCTTCTTGCACTGGAAAACGAGCTTGTCGCCTTCCTGAGTGAGGGTGATGTCGCCGGAGGTGACCTGAGATTTGACGGCGTTAAGCGCGCCCTTGAGGTACAGAAGACGGGATTCGTTCGTATCGAGGATGCGGAAAGAATTTTCCTTGAGCTTGGAGGAAACGCTGATGCCGATACGGCTGCCGACAGGATCGACGAAAACGTCGGCGAACGCCTGGCCCTTCATTTTGCTGAACTTAGAGACGGTGTCTTCGCTGAAACGGAGAAAACCGCGGATATCCATTTTTGCCTGATATGTTGTTGCCATGTTTTTTGTCCTTTGGTTTGTAAAACAAATTAATGTTTAACGGCTATAAATTAGTAAAAAGATAAAGTCCGGACAACGTACAAATGATATTTATTACGTATAAAGACAATTTCTTGCGGATATGACCGCTCAGGGGTTAAAAAATGCGGATAAAGCGTCAGCAAGCGTGCCTCCGCCCCTTTCCTTGTAGACTGCCTTGCTTCCGAGGCTCTGGAGTACTTCTGCCGTAAGGGATGAACGTTCACGGCGGTCTTCTAATATGACGATTCCGCGGGATGGACGGTTGACCGGCTCGTGAATGAAAACGCCTTTCCCGGCTAAAAATTCGGGAAAAAATGCCCCGTATTTTTTGTGAATCTCCGCGGCCGTGCTTTTCGCGGGGTCGATGAGAATCGCCTGCGATGCATGGACCGAGATGTCTTCGTTCAGAGCGTGCGCGGCGCCGATTCCGCGTCCGGAAATGACGACTGTGCCGCCGCGGGCCGAGGCCAGTGCGCATTCCGCTATTCCATGGGCATCCTTCGCGGCGTATTTTGCTTCCGGAGTCCCGGGATTCCCGGCGGAACCGCGGTAGTTAAAGGCGATCAGGCGGACGTTTTTTATTGGGGAGACTTCGGCGAGGAACGCCGCCGCGTCCTCGTTGTTATCGGGGTAGTACAGGAGCGTTTCGCTTGCGCTATCGTTCAATATCCACCCCTGAAGGACGATGTCGTCGCCGAGCGCACAGGATCTTTCGCTTTCTCCGGGAAGCATCGCGCGGGCGGCTTTGTTCTCTATGGCGCGCGGGTAGGCGATGTGGCGCTCGGAAAGCTTGAGGTAAAAAACCATGGATGCATAGATGATGGCGAGAATGCCGAGGATGCGCAGGAGCCGGAAAAAATTCTTCAGAAGGAAGTCTTTGATGGATTGCATTATGTACCAAACATAAAAAATCCCGCTCGGAAAACCGAACGGGATTTGAGGGATGGGATTGGGTGTTCCCAGAAAATAGATAAAAAAAGAGGGTGGGAACAATTTAAATACGGAAAGTGTTCTCAAATCGTTCTTTTGAATCCACCCGGGCCGGGCGCTCCGGGGGAAAGCTCCGCTCTGCGGAAAATCGTGGCGGGCGCCGCCGGAAGTGTTCCCAAATTTTACATCAAAAAATCTTCTTTTTATGTATCTTTAGACCGATGAACGTATTTGCCTATTATAACTATCGCAAATATTTGCAGGACTACTACGAGTTCCGTAAGTCCATGCAGCGGTATTTCTCTTACCGGATGTTCGCGAAGAAGGCGGGTTATACGTCCTCCGGCTTTTATCTCGACCTTGTGAAGGGGCGCAAATCCCTCACTCCGCAGATGGTTCCGAAATTCATCTATGCGCTGGGACTTTCCGAGAAGGAAGGAAAGTATTTCCAGCTGATGGTGGATTTCACCCATGCGGAAAGCCCGGAATCCAGGCAGACGATTTTCGACCAGATGTCCTCGCTCTTGCCGCGCACGGTTAAAACCCTGTCGAGGAATCAGCAGGAATACTACAGCAAATGGTACTATGTTGCGGTCCGCGAGGCCCTGTCGGTGCTCAACGTGAACGAGAACATCCAGGATATCGCGTTTTTCCTCAACCCGAGGATTACCGTGCCGCAGGCGAAGCAGGCTATCCAGCTGCTATCCTCCCTCGGCCTTATTGAAAAGGTCGACGGCTACTGGCGTTCCGTGAATAAGACGATTTCGAGCGGACGGGAAATTCCCGCTCTGTTCGTGCACCAGTTCCAGAAGAATATGATGGACCTCGGTAAGGATGCCGTGGATAAGTTCAGTGTGGAACGCAGGAATGTGTCCTGCACGACGATGAGCGTGTCCCCCGAAGGCGTGGAACGCATCATCCGTAAGATTGACGTGTTCCGGAAAGAGGTTCTTGATATAGTGCGTTCCGATAACAAAGAATCCATGATCTGTGAATTGAACGTTCAGTTCTTCCCGCTTTCAAAGGAACTGGAAAAGGGAGGCTCCAAGAATGACTAGGCTGAGTCTTTTCCTTCTGTCCCTTGCATCGATGTTTTTTCTTGCCTGCGGATCCAGCGGCGGTCTTTCCGGCACGGCTACGGACACGGAGAACACGGTCGCGGGCATTGTCCTGAAGGCGGATAGCTCCGCCGCGGTGAATGTCGCCGTCCGCATGGTCGCCGCGACTTCTACGGCGGATCTTCTGGATTCCACGCGCACGGACAGCGCCGGATATTTCAAGTTCGTCCATGTCACCGCGGATACGTTCAACCTCGAATTCCGCTACGGTTCCGGAAAATCTGTCCTTGAATCCGGCAGCCGCCGCGCCCTTGCTCTGAAGCCCGGAGAGGCGCTGAAGCTGAACGTGCAGCTTTCCAAGGCCGCTTATGTGGCGGGAGTCCTTTCCGTGACGAACGCGTCCGGGGTGAACGTCGGATCGTTCTCCGTGAATGAGGATTCTTCCACGTTCGGAAGCAAAATGCTCGCGGGAGATTCCTTCCTGTTCGTTGCCGATGCGGGCCCGGTGAACCTGGTGATCGCTCCGGCGGATACCCTGGTTGTCGCGCGCCTTCTTGCGAAAGGCTATCCGGATTCCATGGTGCATCAACGCATTTCTCTGCATTTGAATGCGGGCGATACGCTTGACATCGGCTCTTATGCATGGAAACTTCCGGCGATCGATTCCCTCGGCGTCATTTCGCGCAAGGTCCTTTCCGGCGTTGTTCTCGATACGGCGGGGAAGCCTGCCGCGGGCGTCTCTGTTCATATCGTGACGGATCTTTACGGGTTCAGCGTGTCGGATTCCTCCACGTTCATCACCCAGACGGTGACGGACAGCCTCGGCCGCTGGTTCCTCCAGGCTCCGGATACATCCGTGGTGGACAGCGCGTTCCGCGTCGAATTCCAGTACAAGAAGAATTCGGAAACGCGGGCGCTCGTCGGAATTTCAGATTACATCCTCCGCTCCGCCCTTGATGATGAAGACGATACGCTTGATATAGGCAATACCCGGCTCCAAACCTCCGCATCGTTCCTCGGAAAGATTTCTCTCGTCATCGGGAACGCCGCTTCGGAAGACACGCTCTGCTGGAATTATACGATCAAGGTCGGCTTCAAGGGGACGAGCCACTTCACCCGGGTAAGCGCCTGCGCCGCGATTTCGATGTCCGGCCTGGCGCCGGATGCGCAGGATCTGGTCTATTATTCCGGGGATAACGTCATTGTAAGCGGGCTCATCCACGGCACGCTGTTCCCGGCCGATTATGTGAGGAGTATTTCCGTGAGTCTTCCGATGAACGGGGGTACTCTGGAAAATCAGGGGCTCACTTATACGCCCCCGACCGTTACAAGTATATCGAACTGAAAAAATCCCCCTTGCCGTAATGTCGGTTTTTTGTAAATTTGTGCCCGACACTGAGCTATGGTGTAATGGTAGCACAACAGATTCTGAATCTGTTTGTCTAGGTTCGAATCCTGGTAGCTCAACTACCCAAGGCTCCGGTTCTCCGGAGCTTTTTTATTGGTCCTTCATGCATGAGGTTCCGATGCCTGCCGAAGAATTTTTCGCCTATTACAGCAATGCGTTCGGAGACCGCTGGGATGCGCTCCGCGCGGCGCTGGGGGGTGAGCCGGTTTACAAAACGCTGAAGTTCGGGGATGCGGAGCCTTATTACCTGGACGAGGCCTCGTGGTTCGCCGCGAAGTCGCTCGGCGTGGAACCGGGGATGGACGTGCTCGATATGTGCGCAGCTCCCGGCGGAAAGACGCTCGTGCTAGCCGGAATGCTTGCCGGGAATGGTTCCTTACAAAGTAACGACCGCTCCGCGGACAGGCGTGCGCGCCTTCACCGCGTGGTGGAAGCTAGTCTCCCGGAGTGTTATCGTGCGATCATCAAGGTGACGGGCTACGATGCCGCCCTGTTCGGGCTCCGGCGCAAGGAATCGTTCGACCGGATTCTGCTCGATGCTCCGTGCTCGTCGGAGCGGCATGTGATGGAATCCCCGGAGTACCTCGGGGAATGGTCCGCGAAAAGAATAAAGCACCTCGCGCTGCAGCAGGGATCGATGCTTGCTTCCGCGGTGGATGCGCTCCGCCCGGGCGGGAAACTTGTGTATAGCACCTGCGCGCTCACGGTGACGGAGAATGATGAGGTGGTCGCGAAGATTTTAAAAAAGCGCGCCGGGAAGATCATTTCCTGCGCGCTTGAACCCGGTTTCGAGGGCACGGACCGCACGGAGTTCGGCCTGCAGATGCTGCCGGACAGCTGTGCCGGCCGGGGCCCTATTTACTGTGCCTTACTTGAGAAGCCAATCTGATTTTAATCTTCCATAGGTTCGAATTCGTCTTTCGTTACTCCGCAGACGGGGCATGTCCAATCCGCGGGGATGTCTTCGAATTTTGTCCCAGGGGCGATGTTGGAATCGGCGTCGCCTTTGGCTTCGTCATAAATGTAGCCGCAGACTTTGCAGCGATACTTTTTCATGGTTGTCTCCTTGATGTGAACTAAGTTTATTTGTTTGTAAATGTATAAAAAGAAAAATTGTGGAGACTTCTGCTCGCCTTTTTATTTTATTTTTCAAATATGCGTTTTTTCTGTCTATTTTTTTTAGCCGCGGTTGCCGGACTTTCCGCCCGCGAAGTTCCCGTCCGCTATCTGCTTTCGGGGGATTCCTCGGAACATGAAGCGGTGTTTGTGAAAATCGCTTCCGATACGGTCTATCTGCTGCCTTTTGATTCCGCGCAGCGCGCGTATGTGGATTCCCTGAATGCGAGGGCCGATGCCGCCGTTGCGAAAGGCGCTGTGACTGATTCCGCCGCGGATACTACGGAGACGGGCGAGGACACCGCCGCCGTCCCTGCGCCTCAGGCAGCCGTTCCCGCCGCTGTTGATTCCGCCGCAGTTCCGCCCCCGGCCGCGTCCGATGATTTTGAAGCTGCGCTGAATGCGCAGTCCGCGGATAGCCTCGCCAGGATAAAGGCTGCGGAGGATTCCTTGCGCGCAGCCGCGGTCGCGGACAGCATTGCCAAGGAAAAGGCGAAGCCCGTCGAACAGAAGTACATCCGTATTTTTAAGTATGAGTTCAAACGGGTCGTGAACATTGAGAACGGAGAACTCGTGGATCTTTCGCAAAAGGATTATGTGATCCCGGATTCCGTGGAAGAGGAAGAGCCTATTTATCCGGAAGGCAAGGGGCGCTTGCTTGTGTCCTGTTCTGTGCCCGGATGCGAAATCTATATCAACGATTATGATCTGGAAATGACGACTCCGGATACGATCAAGGCGATCAAACCGGGCAAGTACACCGTCTCTGTGATGAAACGCCTCAAGGACGTGAACTGGTGGGGCACTGCGACGGTCAAGATCACGGACGACTCGTTGAACCGGGTGATGGTCGCGCTCGAACGCCCGCAGACGCATCTCACGATTTCGACAGTGCCCGAGGCCGTGGAAGTTTACCTTGACAGGCAGCCGAATGAAAGCGTGATGCCGGAGTTCACGACGGATGTGGTCATACGGAAAATTAAACCTTCGCTCAAAACCTCTATTTATCTGCGCAAGATGGGATACCTCGATACTGTCGTCGTCACGGAAGTCAAGGCGTTCATGCCGAATCCCGTGCTTGTGGAAATGCGCCCTGTCGATAACCTGAGCGTCGTGGAAATGCAGCGCGAGTACAATTCGGAGCGCACCAGGCGCTGGTTCGGACGCGGACTTATGTGGAGCTCCATCGCTCCGTTCGTTGGTGGCGGAGTCCTCTGGTATCTCGCGGAACGCAACTGGAGCGATGCCGCGGATAAGAAATCCGCTTATGAGAAACGCTCCGCTTTTGAAAGCGCGGACACGAAGAAACTTGTCAAGGACAACAAGAACCTGAACGACAAGGGCGACAAGGAAATTCTTGCCGCGGGCGGTCTCGGCGCTCTCGGGCTCGTCCTTTTAAGCGTCGGTTTCGTCCTTCACTTCTAATCCGGGATTCATTACAAATGAAAACGCCGCTCTTTAGAGCGGCGCTTTGCGTTAAGGGATGGCGGTGCGGTTCACTTGCCGAGAAGTTCCTTGCTGCTGATGATTTTCGCACCTGAATTTTTGAGCACGGCGATCGCCGCATCGGGATCCTGGAATCGGAATATCATGATTGCATAATCCTTGTGTTGCTGCATCGGGAAGGCGTACATGTACTCGATCGGCATTTCGCCGGCGGGGGTCGCCAGGAACTTGGCGAGTCCGCCGAGGGCCGCGTCCACCTCACAGGCGATGACGTCCGTGACGGTCGCGGCGAGTCCCGATGCTTCCAGCACGGAGACGGCCTTGTCCGCGTCGGAGACGATGAGGCGCACGAGCCCGAATTCTCCGTTATCCGCGAGGGTGAGCGACAACAGATTAATGCCTGCGTCCGCGAGAGTCTTGCAGATGGCGTGAATGCGCCCGGGACGGTTTGAAACGAAAATGGAAATCTGCGGAATCTTCATAAAGTCTATCCTCCCTTTTTAATTGCGCGGACGATTGTCGATGACGCGCTTCGCCTTGCCTTCGCTGCGCGGAAGCGTGCCCGGTTCACAGAGCGTGATCGTCACGGAAATGCCAATGATCTGTTCCACGGAATGCTTGAGCGTCTGCGAGATGTTCTCCATCGCGCCGATGCTGTCGCTCATCATGTCGCGGGAAATTTCGACCTTGACTTCGATCGTGTCCATCGTGCCCTTGTGATCGACGACGATCTGGTAATGGGGCAGGGACTTTTCCGCGCGGAGGAGCGCCGTTTCGATCTGCGACGGGAATACGTTCACTCCGCGGATGATGAGCATGTCGTCCGTGCGGCGCCCGATGCGGCGGATACGGCGGAGCGTGCGTCCGCAGGCGCAACGGTCCGTTTC
>JBAYFD010000080.1:0-7540 GCA_041667365.1 Fibrobacteraceae bacterium
GAAGTGGCTCGGCTTCTTCAATGACCTTGCGGAATCTTGGCTGAAGGGGAGCGACATCCTTGTTTCCGAAGGCAGCCAGAAGTTCGAGGATGAATATGCGGATGAATTCCATACCGGAAATTTCGCCGCGGAACGGGCAGCGGGCTACCTCCTCCCTGCGCGCACGTACCGCATTTATCTTTCCCAGGTTCCGGACAAGATTCCGTTTAACATGATTCCGCATGGAGACGTTCCTACGCCTTATGGGGTGTATGACGATGCGGATCTTGGCGTACACCTGCAGAGCGTCGCTTTCGAGGGCGCGCCGAAAAAAGGTCTTGACCTCCTTTGCGCTTTGGATGATGCGCTTTGCCCGGCGCAGGATTCCGGCAGCTTTCTGAAAATTCCGGGCGGCGTTTCCGCGGCGACGGTTCCTTCGCCCACGGGAACGGCGGACGTTTCGCAGCAGTCGCTCGATGTGAGCGGCGATTTTGATCTCGCGCCGCTATACCTTTCCTCTGGTTATCAGGGAATGGGCGCGTTGGACGGGAGCGGAAATTATATGGCGGTGGTGATGTCCGTCCCGGATACCGGCGTGTATCTTTGGTACCGTACGGCGACGGGCGCGGCGCACGCGGAATGGCTGACTTCGGCGAAGTACCGCTGGCAGGTGTCCCTCGCGCGCTCGGGTGATTCGCTGAAGGCGAAACTTGCCGCATATTCGGGGGAGCGCAAGGAAGCGGTAATCCCGGTGGCGCTCCCGTATTCCGCTCGTCTTGTCGCGTTCGGTGACGTGGGCGCGTCCGAGGTCGCGGCGGTGTTCGCCGGGACCGGTGCGGCGACGTTCCCGGAAACTCAGGCTCCGGTCGTTGTTCCTCCGGGCTCCGCGGATAATCCGGGGAATGTCTTTGTCGTGCACCGCGAAATCCGCGGCGATGAATATAATACATCCCGTCCGCGTTTCTTCGTTGTGAATAAAGGCGATTCGACGATTCACGGGTTCAAGGTCGCTTATTATTTCACTGCGGATCCGGCGCGCGTGCCCGAAGCTGTGATCGATTACCCGCATTATCCGATTGCAGTGGAACACCTCGGCGGCGATCAGTGGCGCTTTGTGCTGGATCTTTCCTCTGACAGTCTTCCGCCGCATTTTGTGCATCCGGGGAAGGACGGTTATCAGATCCGTCTGCATTTAAAGGATTGGACCGCCTGGAACCCGCTCCGGGATTCTTCGGAAAACATGAACGCAGGGGAAGTCGCCGTGAACGACCGTATCGTCGTGTATGACGTCCGCGGAAAAATCCTCTGGGGAAAAGTTCCTGCGGCCGTGACGGATTCCGCCGGCCTCGGGACGGTTTCCGTGAAACTGGATTATGCGGATGCCGGCGGGAGCGAAGCGAATACATGGAAACCGGAATTTACCGTGAAGAATACCGGCACGGTTCCGCTGAAGAATTTCCGTGTCGGCTATTACATTCGCAAGCCGGAAGGAAAGTCGTTTGAAATGCCCGTTTCCGACTGGTACACGCCGAACGGTACGCCTTCGTTCCGCGCCGTATCCGGCGGTGTGTATCTACTGACGTTCGATTTCGATTCGTACATCCTTTATCCGGGCGAGAGCGCCGCTTCCGGAAACGTAGGCGTGCATCTTACGGATTGGAGCGCCATTGACAAGGCCTCTCTCGGAATGGTCATCTGGGATGAGAACGGCAATGTCATTTACGGCACCCCGTGGAACGGGAAGGCGTATGCCGCGCCTCTTAAGACAATCACATTTAATACAAAGGAAAAAATAAGATGAATTTCAAATTCTTGCTGAATCTCACATTGAGCGCCGCTGCCGCGGTATCTGCCGACGATACATTCGGCGGCCTCGGCACAGTCGTCGCTTTTGAAGAAAATGCCGTGCGTGTCGCGGAAGTGTTCCCAGGGTCGCCCGCGGAAATCGCGGACCTCAGAGCCGGTGATGCGGTCCTTTCCGCGGATGGTGAGGATTTCTCCGGGCTGAGCTTCGCGGAATCTTCCGCGCGGCTTCGGGGAGCCCCGGAAAAGCCTGTCGCTTTGCGCGTGCTCCGCGGCGACGATACTCTTGATGTCACCGTGCGCAGAGCACGTATCGAAGTGACTCCGATTGGAAATGCCGGAGAAATTTCCGCTTCCGCCGCTGAATCCGCGGCGCGCCGCAAGGCTGGAAAATACCGTTCCCTCCTTTCCGTCGCGCGTATCGCGGATGTGTATTCCGGGGTGTTCCTTGCGAAGGACAGCGCCGGCCTGTGTCCGGAGCCGAAGGAAGAAGCGCTGCCGCGGACGGGCGCCACGCTCACTGTGTTTTCCCGGAACCGAATCGGAGTCACGCTCGCACAGGCGGGAGCAGTCCGCGTTCAGGTGCTGAATGCGCAGGGCGTTCCCCGGGCGGATTTCCGCAGAGACGCGGTCCTTGCCGGTGAGAATAGCCTCTCATGGAACGGCGGGGCGCTTCCGGCGGGGAATTATGTCGTTGCCCTTACGCAGAACGGGAAAAACTTCCGCTTCGCGGTGACCCTTTCCTGACGGAGTTCTTTGCTGAATGTAAGCGGCGGTGTGCTGAACATCGCCGCTTTTCTGTCGATTATTATGCGATTCCGGCTTTCCGCAGAATTTATCCGTTCAAAGCCCTTGCAAAATATATCTTTACAGCATTATGCTTATTGCTTTAGTTATTGATCAGTATGATGCGCTCAACAACGGCACGACAGCCTCTGCCCGCCGCTTTGTTGAAAATCTCCGCGCGTTGGGACACACGGTCCGTATTCTCACCTGCGGCGAGCCCGGCCCGGACAAATTCATTTTACCGCCGGCGTATGTCCCCGTCGCGACGGAACTCGCAAAAGAACAGGGCATTATTTTTGCACAGGCGGATAAGCGGATCATCGAAAAGTTCCTTGACGGCGCGGATGTCGTTCATTTCTATCTGCCGTTTCCGCTTGCCCGCAAAGTGGAGGTGATGGCGCGTAAGAAAAACATTCCGTGCCTCGCGGCGTTCCATGTCCAGGCGGAGAATATTACATACAACATCGGACTTGGCAAAAGTAAGATCGCCGCAAAATTTTTCTATAAATTTCTGTATCTGTATTTTTATCGCCGTTTCGCGGACATTCACTGTCCCACGGAGTTCATTGCCGGAGAACTGCGCAAGAACGGCTACCGCGCGCGTCTCCATGTCATAAGCAACGGCGTCGATGACGTGTTCCGCCAGGCTCCCGCCATTCCGCACGAAAATATCCGCGTGCTGATGATTGGGCGCCTTTCCCCCGAAAAGCGTCAGGACCTGATCATCGAAGCGGTGAAGAAATCAAAATACCGCGACAAGATTGAGCTTACGTTCGCGGGGCAGGGTCCCCTTCTGGAACGTTACCGGAAACTTTCGGAAGACCTGCCGCATGCGCCTGTGTTCCGCTTTTATTCGACGGCGGAACTTCTGGAAGTCATCCGCTCCACGGACATTTACATTCATGCCTCGGACGCGGAGATTGAAGCCATTGCCTGCATGGAAGCGTTCAGTTGCGGGCTTGTGCCTATCATCGCTGATTCCCCGAAGAGCGCGACGGTGCATTTCGCGCTTGACGACCGTTCGCTTTTCAAGCATGGCGACAGCGATGACCTCGTCCGGAAAATGGATTACTGGATCGAGCACCCGGAGGAACGCAAGGCTCTCGGGGCGCGCTATGCCGCGCAGGGCGATGAATACCGCGTCGGAGAATCCGTGCGCAAAATGATCGAGGTCTATAGATCGCTTAAGCCAGGACGCATTCAATGATCCGGGCCTGCTCCGCGTGCGTGCTGCCCTTTTTGCTTGCCTGCGCCGTTTCTGCGGCTGGCATTGAAAATATCCATATCCGCGGGCAGAATGCTCCCGCGCATATAGATGCCGAAGCGCATACCGTTTTCATTCCTGTCGGCTATTACGGGAATGCCCGCGTATTTCCGCTTTCACACGCCGTTGTCGAACAAATTAAAACAACGGATGGTGTGCCCAGAACGCTCCCCGATACCCTGGACCTCCGTGATTGGACCTCTTTTAAAATCGGCGATGAAACCTGGAAAATCAAGGGCGGTTATCAGCTCCCCGCGAGCGATTTCGGAATATGGCATTCGGAACAGGTTCCGGGGTTCATCACGTTCGGGCACACGACCTGCGATGAGATGGCAGGAAGCCCGCGTCAGCGGATCTGGGATAACGGGAACCCGGCATTTTCCGCTTCCGGCAGTCACAACTGGCCCACGAAAAAGATCCGGCTTAGAGACGGCTCCTTCGCCGCGGAGCTCACGACCCGGAGCGTCATCGGGGTCATTGCAAGCGGAAATCTTTTCACAGGGCGCATAGTGCGCGACATGAGCCTCAAGCAGCTCCTCGGCTTTACGGACAAGGACGGCAAGGCGCTCATCGCTTGGGGCGTTCCGTTCGAAGGCCGGCCCAGGGGGTTCCGCGTCAAGATCAAGTACAATGGTCTCGGGGATTCCTGCACGGTGATGGCTACGCTCGAGAACCGGAAGAACGGCGTGCGGTCCTTTGTGGGCGTCGCTTGGTACAGCGCGAAGACGGACAGCGCGCGCGGCAAGGAAGGCGTCGTACGGATTTCCGCGCCGGATAAGAACGGGCTCCGCACTCTCGAAACGGAATTCTTTTACGGTCGGGCCCACAAGGGCGCGGATCCGCTTCCGCCGGGGGCGGTGCAGGGAACGGCAGGTGAACCGATTACGCACGTGAACGTCGTCTTCGCTTCCAGCCGCAAGGGGGATTACTTCAAGGGCGTCAAGGGCGCGCAATTGATCGTGAAAGATTTTGAATTTATCTATTAATCCCTGAAATTTTGCGCGCCTCTCTGTGTCATCCCGAACGCCTACCCCTCCGTCATTACGATACGTAAGCACATTGCGCTTCAGCGCTTAGTGATTGCTATCCGTCCCGAGGGACAAAGCGGCTGTCATTGCGAGCCGCAAGGCGAAGCAATCCAGTGCCGTTCCTTGTCGGAGAAAGGCTTGCCGCGGTTCCTTGCGGAGCCTCGCAATGACGGTGAAACGCCAGAACTTTTAATTTTTCAGAAATAGTCCGTTTATTTTACGAACGCTTCGGTGTCGAGCGCGATGAGAAGTTCCTCGTTCGTCGCGACGACCATCGCTTTGGACGTGCCGTCCTGCGAAATGAGGTGACCCGATTCCTTGCCGTTCTTCGCATTGCGGGCCGTGTCGATTTTGTAGCCGAGAAGCCCGAGGCCGTTCATCACGCGTTCGCGGACGACGACGCTGTTCTCGCCGATACCGCCCGTGAACACAAGCGCGTCAATGCGGGGGAGCGCCATCGCTATTCCGCCGATTTCGCGGCAGAGCTTGTAGCAGAACACTTCCAGGGCGATCTGTGCACCTTCATGGCCTTCGCTCGCGGCCTGCGTAATCGTGCGCATGTCGTTGCTCAGCCCGGAAAGCCCGAGGAGCCCGCTTTCCTTGTTCACCATCTTGTCGAGGCGGTCAATGTCATAGCCGCATCTCTTGCTGATGAAGAAGAGTATCGCCGGGTCGAGCGAACCGGACCGGGTGCCCATCACAAGACCATCAAGAGGCGTGAAACCCATCGTCGTGTCCACGCATTTCCCGTTGAGGATCGCGGAGCAGGAACATCCGTTGCCGAGGTGCGCGGTGATGAGACAGGTATCCTCCGGCTTGCGGCCGAGAATGCGGCAGGCTTCGCCCGTCACGTATCGGTGCGATGTCCCGTGAAAGCCGTACCGGCGGATTTTATAATCCGTGTAGAATTTGTACGGAATGCCGTAGAGAAACGCCTTGCGCGGCATGGTTTGGTGGAACGCCGTGTCGAAAACGGCGACCTGCGGGAGCTTCGGAAAGAATTTCTTTGCGACTTCCATGCCTGTCGCGTGCGCCTCTTCGTGGAGGGGCGCGAAGAGCACGATGCTCCGCAGGTAATCAATCACTTCCTGCGTCACAGGCGCGGACTGAATGTATTTGCCGCCATGGACCACCCGGTGACCGACCGCTTCAATGGTGTCGATGAGCTTCTGTTCCGTCAGGTATTTCTGCACTTCAGCGACCGCTTCCGCGTGGGTCGCGCAGCTGAATTTGAAATCTATTTTGCTCACGGGGCCCTTAGCCTTCACGTGACCGTCCACGCCGATGTTCTCGACGAGTCCGCTGGAGAGAGATTCTTTTGTTTTCGTGTCGATTACGGCAAATTTTACGGAAGAACTTCCGCAGTTAAGAACTAGAACACGCATAATGAAACCTACGTCTGTATAATTTTCGTAAACGGAAAAATAGAAAATCAGACCCGCCCCTTACGGATATTAAAGTAAATTTGAAGTATGTTTTCGAAGATTGCGGCTTGGGATGAAGTCTGCACGCGCTACTTTCTGGGACATCGGTTTTCAGCGTGCACGGATAAATGGCTCCGGCGCTACGTGCGCCTCGGCGATGGCTACATCTGGGCGCTGGTCGTTCTTTACGTCATTGCGCATTACGGATTACCTTTCTTTTTGAGTATCGTCGTCCGCGTTCTCATTTCCATCGCGATATGTCTTGCGCTTTACTGGCTTATGAAGCTCACGGTAAAACGCCGCCGCCCTTTTGACTCCATTCCTGAAGTCCGCGCGCTGGTTCCGCCGCTTGATAAATACAGCTTCCCTTCCGGGCATACGATGAACAATCTCGCGATTGCCGCGACGGTCTGCGCTTTCGCTCCGGAGGCCGGTTGCATTATGATTCTGCTCCCTCTCACCTGGGGACTTCTGCGCGTCTATTTCGGCGTGCACTGGATTTCGGACGTCATCGGCGGCTTTTTCCTCGGAATTCTGAGCTTTGTGATCGCTACGGTTCTCTGGCATCTTTTCGGTGCGTCGCTCACTTCCGCGCTGGACGTCCAATGGCTTTTCGTCCGTTAGAACAAATTCTTGCAATGCGCAAACCCGGGGAGCGCCTCGCTCTCCTCATCCGCCATGCGGAACGCCGTCATATTCTCCCCACGGACGCGGATTATGGTGCGCTCGTCCCCATCACGGAACTCGGCAGAACGCAGGCGATGAATTTCGGAAATCTCCTCCGTGAAGGAACGTTTGTAAAAAAAGGGCTCCGCACGGCGCATTATTTTTCGAGCCCCGTGATGCGTTGCCGCGAGACCGCTTCGACGATCGCCGGCGTGCGCGGAGATGCCGCTTACGATTCCCCCGGAAAGGTGGAAGTGCTCGGGGAACTCGGTGATTTTTATGTCGCCGATTATCTTGAATACGAGCGCCTGCTGCAACGGGGATTTTATGAGGCGATCATTGAATTTTTGCAGCGGGGAAATATGCCGGGCTTTGCCCCGCTTGCGGAAACTTCCGAAAAGTTTTTAAACCGTATTCTCTCTGCTTCGGATTCGGACTTGAATTTATATGTAACGCACGACGCGTGGATCGTCCCGTTCCTTTCCCATTTCACGGATATCCGGTTCCGCCCGGATCTCTGGCTTAACTTTTTGAGCGGTGCCGCCGTATTCTTCGGCAATGGAACGCCGAGGGTCGAAGGCCTCGCCGGC
>JBAYFD010000081.1:0-7417 GCA_041667365.1 Fibrobacteraceae bacterium
GCCCGGGGGACTTCAAGGGCGCGTTCGTCCAGGTCGGCGTCGCGGAACTCACGATGGGTGCCATCGCCTGCGGAATTGCGCTCCACGGCGGTCTTTACCCCATCTGCGCCACGTTTTTCGTGTTCAGCGATTTCATGAAGCCGGTGATCCGCATGGCGGCGCTCCAGGGGCTTCCCGTGAAGTACGTCTTTACGCACGATAGCTTCCGCGTCGGCGAAGACGGCCCCACGCACCAGCCTGTGGAACATGAGACGCAGATCCGCCTCCTCGAAGAATTTACCAAGGCCGACGGCACTCCGGCGATGCTCGTGCTCCGCCCGGCGGACGCCGCGGAAACGACCGTCGCCTGGGAGATGGCTTTTGAAAACAAGAACAGCCCCACGGCGCTCATTTTGACGCGCCAGTCGGTGCAGCCGCTTCCGTGCCCCGAAGGCACTACGCGTTACGCAGAAGCGGGCAAGTGCCGCAAAGGCGCTTATATCGTGAGCGATAACACGGACGGCGCAAAGCCCGGCCTCACGCTTGTCGCGAACGGTTCCGATGTCTACCTGGAACATCAGGCTGCGGAAATCCTCCGCAAGGAAGGCCTCAAGGTGCGCGTCGTCTCGATGATCAGCCCGCGGCTGTTCCGTATGCAGTCCAAAGATTACCGCGATTCCGTGCTTGTCCCGTGGACTCCGGTGCTTGCCCTTTCGAGCGGGCTTCCGCTGCTCTTTGAACGTGCCCTCGATGGTTTCGGCAAGACGATCGGACTCGAACGCTTCGGCGCTTCCGCCCCGGCGTCCGTGCTGGAACAGAAGTTCGGTTACGTTCCGGATGCCGTCGTCGCGCAGGCGAAGCTGTATCTCGCTGAATACCGCGAGAACGTCGCCGCGTTCAGAAAGGCGAACGGCTGATTGGCTATAAAGTTGTAAAAAAGAAGCGCCCCCTGCGGGGCGCTTCTTTCATTGTTCGCTTTATTCGAGGAGCACTTCCAGGATCAGGTTCGGGTAAAGTTCGCGGAGCCGGTCTTCCATCGTCTGCTTCGATAGCCGGAAAAGGTTCATGTCGATGAGCATATCGTCCACGACGGTGATAGTGACTTCAATTTCGTAGCAGCTCCCGATATGGAAAATGTGGAATTTCTGCAGGCGGAAAATCGGGTCGAGGGAGGTGACGATGACGTTCTCCGTGCGGCGACGGAGCCTCGGGTTCTGGAGCGTGCGCCCGATGAGCGAGAAGAAGGAATGGGAGACAATCTTAAGCGGCTCGCGGATAAGGAACACGGAGATGATGATGACGATGATCGAGTCGCCGATATAGTTCAGGAATCCCAGTCTGGAGCCGGAAGGGACGACCGCGACGAAAAGCAGCGCTATTCCCGTGCCGAACGTGACCGCGGTATCCATGAACGCGGAGACGGTCTCGCTTTTGAGGATGGGGCTCTGACTTTTGGTGAGCCGGAGTTCCCGGCGGTAAAAGAGCCACACGCCGGCGCAGGCGAAGAGCATTACGACGGTGTAGATGAGTATCGGCCAGAACCGGATGGGTTCCGGTGCTCGCCCGTGTATGAAGTGCATGATGTTCGCGCAGCCCTCGAGAATCGCGTACACCGAGATTCCAATGAGGAGGATTCCCTGGATGAACGCGTAAATGTTCTCGACGCTGTAAAGTCCGAGCGGGTATTTCTCGGAGCGCTGGTCTTTCTTTTGCGTGATGCGGAGCGCGACGAAGAAGCTCACCGCGGCGATTGCCCCGAGGTTCCCGTCGAAGGCGAGCGCGTAGGACGCCGAATAGTAATAGCCGAGGTAGCCCGCGACCGCCATGAGCGCGTTGATCAGGATTCCTGTGCGGAGAGTCCGGATTTCAATCGCCTTGAATTGCTGCGGATCTTCCGTGTGGAGTATGAGGCGTGAGAACTGACGCTGTTTTTTGAGCGAATTGCGTGACATACGGTATGAATTTACTTCCGCCGTCGCTTTTTCGCAACCGGAACCGTGCATTGTGGAATAAAAAAGGATAGTTTTATTCATAGAAGACAAGGAGTATCTATGTATAAAATTTTGATTCTTGCCGTCGCGCTTTCATGTGCGGGCGTTTTCGCTCAAAGTTCGTCAAGCGCCGGCTCTTCCTCTTCCGTTTACATCGGGAATATCTGCGATACGCTCAAGCTGCATACCGATGTCGCTTCGCGCACGCTCACGTTCGCGCTTGATACCATCGTGGAATACAACTGGCAGGGCACCTTGTCCGCCAAGGCGAAAGCGACGGTTACGAAGACGGTTCACCGGAGCTTTTCCGATGTCGTTCCTCTCAGAAAGCAGAGCGTGACGTTCCCCGTGTCCATCGCCGCGCAATGCTTGGAATCGACGAATCCGGTCGTGATGGCGACCTATTCCGCGTCTTCCTGGGCGGAATCCTCCGCATCGATGAATACGCAGCTGTATAATATGAATGAAGTCGCCCTCACGGGCTACACGTCCGCGTACAACTGGCTTGCTTTCGCGGAAAGCTGGCCTTCCGATGGTATGAGCTTCGATGCGTCGCAGGTCGCCGTATCCCCGGCGTTCGACGTTCATGCGGCGACGTACCGGGCGGTCGCCGTGGTCGCCGATACCGTGTATGGTTTAGATGGAAAGCCTTCGGGTATCAAATACACAATGCAGCAGCTCCCCGGGTTGGATTCCGCGGCTACATTTGACGGCGTTACCGCATCCTTGGCCACGGACAAGACTGTGTCCGTGCAGATGTTCCGTATCGTCCTTTCGGATAGCCGCCTCATTAAAGTGGATACGCCGACTGCACAGCCTTCCGTTGTTTCAGCTCCGAAGTCCGTCCGCTATTCCGTGGCGCGTTCCGGCTCCGGGTTCCTTGTCCGCGGGCCTGCGGGCGAGGTTCCGGCGATGCGCACGCTGAACGGCTCCGCGGTGAATGCATCGGGCGCGGTCAATGCGGGACTTTATCTGGTGTCCGTGAAGGGCGCCGCCTGGCAGAAGCTGGTCGTCGCTCCGTAAACGCTTAGCGATTGCCATCCGTTCCGAGGGTCAAATCAGCGGTCCATGGCGAGGCTGGACGCCGAAGCGATCCAGTGCCGTTCCTCTAAATGGATTGCCACGCTTCGCCCGCATAAAGGACTGGGTAATGAATGACTGGTAAAACAAAAGCCCGCGGTTCCGCGGGCTTGTTCGTGTAAAGACTTTTTAGACTCAGATGTCGTGGACCTGGGCCGTCGCTGCAGCTTGTGCGCGGCGTGCACGGTGCGCGTCCATCAGGTTCTCGAAGTACTGCATGAAGCTCAACACGCCCACGGCGAGGAAACCGACCGCATAAAGGGCGAGGAACGGTCCGATGATGAACTTCTGGGCGCCGATGTAGGCGAGAAGACCGACGACGCAGTAACAGCCGACGATGATTTCAAGCGCCGCGATGACCGGGAACTTCTGAGCGTAATGGGAAATGGACTTTGCGCCTTTCTTCGGCGTGCGGACGAACGAACCTTTCTTGCCGGTGACCGCCGCGAACACGGCTCCGGTGTTGCTCACCGCGATGCCTACGCCGAGTGCCATCAGGATGGGCATAGAGAGAAGACGTACTTTCCAGCCGGTGTAGCCGGAGCAGCGTTGTGCCACGATGTAAAGGACGGAAGGCGCGATTGCCGCAAGGAAGATGAAAGTGAAGGCGATTGCGAATATCCATGTCGGAAGGCCGCGGATCGGTTCGAACCAGGCGAGGAGCGGGAATGCGCAGAGCGCGGTGAAAAGCATACAGGGATGGATGGAATAGTGCGTCGTGTGCATGAAGGAACCGAGCTTTACGCGGAACGGAATCTTGGCGCGGAACACGCGCGGGAGAACCTTGATCGCCGTCTGGATGGATCCCTTCGCCCACCGGAACTGCTGCGCCTTGAATGCATTGATGTCGTTCGGAAGTTCTGCCGGGACTATCACGTCGAAGACGAATTTCATTTTCCATCCGGCGAGCTGACTCCGGTAGGAAAGATCCATATCTTCGGTGAGCGTATCGCCTTCCCAGCCACCCGCGTCAAGAATCGCCTGTTTGCGCCAGACGCCGGCGGTACCGTTGAAATTCATAAAGAGACCGCCCCAGCTTCTCGCGGACTGTTCGACTACGAAGTGTCCGTCAATGCCGATGGACTGGGCGAGCGTAAGACCGGATTCGGTGCGGTTTAGGTGCCCCCAGCGTCCTTGGACGAGCCCGACTTTGGAATCCATTACCATGTAAGGAACGGTCTTGAGGAGAAAGTCCTTTTCGGGAACGAAATCCGCGTCGAATATCGCGATGTACTCGCCTTTGGCCGTGGTCATCCCTTCTTTGAGTGCGCCGGCCTTGTAATCCTTGCGGTTCGTGCGGTGGATGAGGACGATGTCGTAACCGCGGGCTTTCATTTCCGCGACCTTGCGCTGCGTGACGCTATAGCATTCGTCCGTGGAGTCGTCGAGGACCTGGATTTCGTGCTTGTCTTTCGGATAATCGATGGCGCAGACAGCCTCGAGAAGGCGTTCCACGCAGTTCGCTTCGTTATAGACGGGAAGCTGCGTCGTGACCATGGGAAGATCGTCCATGGTGTGCTCGCGGTAGTACTGGAGCAGGTGCTTTCGGTCGCTGAGCCGGACTCTGCGGCTGTTCTTTAAGAACAGGTAGCAACTTACGTAGCAGCTGAAACCATAAGCGACGAGTCCGATGCCGGCGATGACGTAGACAACGAACATGATATTGAGTAGAATTTGGTTGACCATCGGTTCGAAACCTTTGCATATTTTATGCTTGGCGCCAAATATAGAAAGGCTAGGTCAACTTTGCTATAATGAAAATGAGATTATGCAGAAAAATAAAGTTTATAAAATATTCGAAACCCCCTTGCAAAAGTGGCTTTCCGTGAATAAAGGCAATCCGGCGCTCCCGGACGCCCTCCGGACGCTCGTCGGGCATGCCTGGGTGGGTATTTTGAGGCGCGCGGATCCTGAAAATCCGGTGTTTTCTCCGGAGGAGGCGCTTTCCCTCGCCATGACGCTCCCTGCGCGGCTGCTTCCGCCGCACTTCGGGGAATGGATTTCGGACCCCGTCCCCGAGTCTAGAGAAATCGTCGCTTTCTGTGAGAATTCAGAAAATTTTGACGTTTCCTGCATTGCCGGGCTTTGCAGACCGTCCGGGGCGGACCTGGATCTGCGTGGCGTCCGCTGTCCTTTGAACGCGGTGCGCTCCCGGATATTCCTTGCCGGACTTCGCCCCGGAGCGGAAGTCTCCGTCTCCCTGGATGACGGGGCGCCGATAGAGAATGTTCCGCAGGCGCTCATCGCCGACGGCCATTGCGTGCTGAAAACTGAAAAAACGGGCGATTATTGGCGCATAAGGGTTCGCAGGGGCGATAATAAAGTAGATTAGGGCTATGAATAACCGGATTCTCATTATCGGAGACGAGCTCTTCGGTGCGGACGGCGAGGCCGCCGCCCGGTTCTCTGAACTCGTTCTGTGTGAAAATCCGACGATGCCCGTCCAGTTCGCAATTTACGCTCCGGTGAAACTTTCGCTCGGGGCGCTTCTTTTGCGCGCTCCGTCGGATATCATCGGGAAGCAGGCGGGGAAGATCGTGCTCGGCGCGGGACTCCGGGAGCTCCGTACGCAGATGGATGCGGAAACGGCGTTTACCGCTTATGAAGCGCTCGTCCGGGAACTGGAGAACAAGACGGAAGCCCTGCTTTATCCGGTGACCATTCCTCCGGAAGCGCTCCCGGAATGGACGAGCGAAGTCAGAAAATTCAACGGGCGGGTTCTTTCGCTTGCGGATCCTGCGCGGGTGTTCCCTGTGGATTTTGCCGCCTATGTCGCGGATTTCAATAAAAAACAGCTTGAGCGCGGAAAATTCGCGCGGAGTCTTTTTGGGGAATCCGGCGCGCCGGGCCCCCTGTGCTTTATGCTCCTGGGTATTTGTCTGCGCGAGTTTATATTTAAAGTCAAGGAGAAAGTATGAACGAGAACTATGATCGCTTTTCGGCGAAGAATGCTGCGATGAGCCGTGAATGGGCGGAAATGAATTCGGGTAAGAAGAAGGGCGCTGGCTCCGCTCCGCGCTATGATCACAGGCCCGCGGAACCCAAGATGGGCATCTGCGACGGCTGCCATCAGGAAGCATTGGTGCGCCCGCACCGTTCCCGCGAAACGGACCGCACGGAAGGCGCCGCGAGCTACGGCACGGTCGTGAAGTATTACTGTGAGAAGTGCTATCCGAAGAGCCGCCGCAATCAGGACGCGCCCCCTCCTCCGTCCGCGAAGCAGGTCAAGAACTTGCTCAAGGGCGCGAAAAAAATGCTTTTCTAGGATTTCGGTTTTTATGGGAAAAGGCTCGCGGTGCGCGGGCCTTTTTCTGTTTAGTGGAATGTTGCTCAGAACCGCGCGTCGGCGGCGAGGGTGTCGCGGAGAACTTTCGTGAGACGGTCGCGGGCGGGTCCCGCCGGGTGTCCGGAGAGGAGTTCTTCCGCGAAGGCGCGCATCAGGGCCTTGCGGGCGATGTCCGCGGAAAGACCGCGGGATTGCAGATAAAATAATTCTTCGGGATCGAGCGCGCCGCAGGTGTTTCCGTGCGTGCATTTCACGTCGTCGTGGTAAATCTTGAGGACTGGCTTCACGGAAACTTTCGCGCTTTCGCTCAGAAGAATCGTGTTCACGAGTTCCGAGGAATCCGTGCCGGGGCAGTCCTTGCCGGCGATGACTTCGCCGTCGTAGCTCGCGTAGGCGTTCCCGCCTAGAATGTTCCGCGCGAACTGGAAACTTTTGCAGTGCGGGGCGAGGTGTTCGACGAGGAGCCTTGAATGCGCGCTCGCGTCGCCTTCGCCGAGGGTAAGCGACCGGTATTCGAACGACGCGTTTTCGCCTTCGAGCGATGCGCGGAGGCTTGTGCGGCGGGTGCCGCGGGTCTCGTTCAGGTCGAGGATGCGCACGGTGGAGTTCGCCGCCTGGTGAATCGCGATGTGGCGGAGCGCGAGCGGAGTCTCGCGCGGAGCTTCCGCGGAATAAAGTTCCACGTTTGCGTTTTCGCCGACGATGAGGTCGATGCGTTCGGAGGAAAGCGCGCGTTCGAGCTTGTTCTCCAGAATTTCGAGGGAGACGTTTGCTCCTTCGCCGATTTCAAAGACTGTGTGCGAATGCTCGTCGCGGGGCTTGAGAATGCCCTGTTCCTTTGCGCCCGGAACGATTTTTTTGTAAAAGGTCTGTGCGCCGAAAGCGATGGGAAGGAGCGCCGCGAATTCCGTTTCCTTTTCAATGCCGAGTTTATCTGTGAATTCGAAATTCTGTTCCGCGTCCGCTATGGCGGGGATCTTGATCGCAGCAAGTTTCGCGACTGGGAAGAACTTCCACGCTTCGTCCTTGCGCCCGGGAATTCCGAGCCCGGAAATGCGGCGGATGGCTGCTACCTGCATTA
>JBAYFD010000082.1:0-7416 GCA_041667365.1 Fibrobacteraceae bacterium
CCCGGCGCGCATACAGTAATCGACGACGGTCTGCACGGAATCCATCCAGCTTTTGTTGATGGTCCCGTTCTGTGCGTGGCTGTCCCAGGCGCAGGGGATGCGGATGGTGCTGAACCCCGCGGCCTTTACGGAATCCACGAACTGCTGCGTCGGAAATTTATTCCCCCACAGGGTGGGGTCGCTGGGGACTTCCATCGTGTTGCCGATGTTCAGCCCGAAGCCCATTCCGGCGTAGGTTTCCATTGCGGTCGGAAGGTCGGCTTTCGCGGATGCGCAGGAAAGACCGGCGAGGAGAGAAAACCCGAAGAACAGCTTATTTATCATAGTAATCCACCTTGTGAAAGAAGATTACTTTCAAAAACCGTTTAATGAACGGTTGATACGGATATTTTCATAGATAAATTGTCAATGTCCGTTTCATCGCCCGGTGCGTTTGAATCTCCGGCAGTAGGGGCATTTCCTGCAGAATGGTTCGGTAAGCTTTCCGTGGGCGAAACCGTCTTTCATCGCTTTTGCGCGCGGCGTTTCCAGGATTTCGCATAAAGTATTTTCCCGGATGTCCCCGAGGGTGAGCACCCCCTGCGGATCGAGGCAGCAGGCGACGACGCGACCGTCCACGAGAACACCGCAATGCGTGTCGAGGGCGCGGCAGGTTCCTTCTCCACGTTCTTCCCCGGCGGATTCTCCGGGCCAGATGAAACGGCTGTCGGAATGAACGTAGAGCTTTCCACACACGGGCTCGCTTTTATGCCGCGGTGAGAACCTCGCGGGGTCAATGCTTGCGCCGAAGCGTTCCGCAATCGCGTTGTAGACAAATTCATTCCATGGACAAGACGTCTGAACGCCGATGTCCCAGAGCCGGAAATTGAGGTATAGTTCCGGGCGTTCCTTTAATGCGCGTTCCGCGAAGTCAAAGACGGCGGCGAGTTTCTGCCGCGCTTCGCTCTCCGGGAGTTCCGCGTAGGCGTGGAGGGAAAAATTGATCTGCCGCACGCTGGGAGCCTTTAGGAGCGTTTCCGCCTGCCTTCCGATTTCCGTGCCGTTCGTGGTGATGTTCACGGGGAGGCTTTCCGCCTCCGCCATCGCGAGGAACTGCGCGAAGCGGGGGTGGAGCAGGGGTTCGCCCAGAACGTGCAGGTAAATTTCCTGAATGCAGCCGCGCGCCGCCCGGAGCGCCTGCGCGAAAAGCTCTTCGCTCATAAAATGTCGCTCTCCCGCGAGCCTTGAACTTGGGCAGAAGGAACAGCGGAGCGAGCACGCGTCCGTGATTTCGATGTAGGCGTATTTCAAGCGAGGTATTCGCCGAAGGTTCCGCTTGCGGCGAGGAGTCCGAGCATATAAAGTAATCCGTCGTAGTAGCGCCACGTTCCCGAGGGCACTTTCTGGTTCCACAGGTCTTCGATGAATTTCTTTGCGAGGGGGTCGCCTTCGGGAAGTGCGAGCGCGGCGCAGGCGTTCATTGCGATGAGTCCCGGTGTCGCTTCGCGCGGGGCACGGGGGTAGGCGCCGCCGTCCGTCGCATAGTCCGCCTTGTACGGGCGGTGCGCATCGAAGAATTTGAGAATTCTTTCGCAGGCTTCGTGTTCCCACGGGTCCCCGGAATTCTGGTAATCGAGTCCGAGGTTGAGCGCGACGCGCCAGGCGTCTCCGCTGAAACACTTGCTTTCGGGGAGCCAGCCCGCGGCCTTGGGCGTGCCGTCGAAATTCGCATAATCCGCAGCGAGGCCGGTCTGCGGGTCAATCGCTTTCTTTAGAAAAGCGAGGCTCCGTTCCGTGACTGCGGTCCAGAACGCGGAATCGCATGCGCGGGCATACAGGCGGTAGAATGCGACAGTATGGTAACTCGGATCCGTGAAATCATTGCCCGTCACAGGAGAGAACCTTATCAGTTTTTCCACGGGGTCGATCATCGCGCCCACGCCGCGTTCCATCTTTTTGTGCGCCATGGAATTCAATAGGCTCACGGCTTCTCCCTGGTAATCAGGGTGGTTGAAGATCCGTGCGCCGAGGAGGAGCGCCGCCGCGAAATATTCTTCGCCGTCCGGAGCGGCACCGGGGTCCGCCATTTTGAAATCCGCCGCGTGCAGATCCCAGGAAAAGTAAGGCGCGTGCGGCCCTGTCGCATTCCGCATATACTTTTTCGTGAAGAGCCAGAGGGAATCGAATAGCTCTTTTTTGTGGAGGAGCGCCGCAATCATCATTCCGTAGCTCATGCCTTCGGAACGGATGTCGTTGTGTCCGGTGTCCACAATGTACGCTTCATTCTCCCCGGTGCGGAAGCAGATGCGTGCATCCTTGGCGTCGCCATCAAAAAGGCTTTTGAATGCCGTGTCGATTTTGGCGCGGACTTCCTTGGAGGACTTTCCCAGTTCGAAGAATAAATTTCTGTTAGTGTGCATAAAGGCGTCTCGTTTTAGAAAGTGTGTCCGAGGCTATATGACCTCGAGCTGCGGGAGAAGCGGAACGAGCGGGGCTCCGTTCGTGAAGAGCCAGGTTTGCATTCCGACGGATTTCGCGCCGTTCACGTCGCGCTGCGGGTCGTCGCCCACGAAGAGCGCCTGCGGAGCTTTTGCGGAAAGCTTCTGGAGCGCGAGTTCAAAAATGCGCGGGTCCGGTTTTTTAAGGTGGACTTCCCCCGAAATAATGGTGGCATCCAGGACCTGATACAGGCCGGTGCCGTTGAGGACTTTGCGGACGTGCGGGTAATGCTCGAAGTTAGAGATGACGCCCGTGCGAATTCCTTTGGCACGGAGCTCTTTCAGCAAGGGGAGCGCTTCCGGGTGGAGCGTCACTTCCGTCTGCCAGCCGTCCATCGACGTCGCCGAGGTCTCTTTCACCCATGCGGCGCCGGGCGCTATTCCGCATTGCTCCGCGAGGAGAATGATGCGTTCCTCGTAAGCGGAGAATTCCGGGTTCTCCGGAATTTTCCATGAGAAGAACCCTCTGCAGAGCGCGGCGACTTTCTTCTCATTGACGTCTCCGCCGGCTTTCCTTATAGCGAGCGCGAGGTCCCTGTGCCACAGCGAAAACGCGTGGCTCATATTGCCATATACGAGGAGTGTCCCGTACAGGTCAAAGAGGACGGCGGAAACTTTGTACATGAGCGCTAGATTTCGAAATCCACAACGCTGCGGCCGCAGGTGACGGACTTGATGAAGGCGACGACCTTGAGGTGTTCCGGGTGTACCTGATAGGCGTTGAGGGTCGCCTTGTCCGGGAATTGCGTGTAGAGCGCGACGTCCCAGGCTGCCGGGGAACGGTTGATGTCCACGCCCGCTTCGAGCGCGAGCGCTCCGGGGACTTTATCCTTGAGGGCGAGCAGGAGCTCCACCATCTTCTTGCCGTTTTCCGCGGCGGACATTCCGTTCGCCTGTGCCTGAAGTTTCCAGAATACGATATGACGTACCATAAAAAACACCTCCGAAATTTTGTCCGGCGCGCGCCGGATTTTTCAGGACAAATATATAGTTTTTTCGCTTTGTAAATATTCAGCGCGGCATTTCGCGGAGCGCTTCGAGGTACAGGGAACGCTGTCTTTCGAAACAGTCGTTCCAGCTGAACTTTTCCGCGTAGGCGCGCGCTTTGCGGCTGAGTTCCCTGCGGTCCTTGCTTCGCAATTCCGCGACGGCTTCCGCGAGCGCTTCCGGGGTGCGTTCCCTGAGGATCATTCCGGCGCCGGATTCCCGGACATGTTCGGCGGCGGCTCCCGTGGCGGCTCCTACGAGCGCATTTCCGCAGGCGAGGCATTCGAGGATGGAAAGTCCGAAGGTCTCCCAGCCGGAAAGGGCGAATCCCATTTCGCAGCTCGCGTAGCAGCGTGCCATTTCTTCCGTGCTCTTCACGAATCCCTTGTAATGGATGTGCGGATATTTTTTGCAGGCTTCTTCCACGCGGGGCAGGTCGGGACCGGTCCCTGCGAAAAGAATAGCCGGCCCGGATTTTAATTTGTCTGTAATCAGCGGATAGGCTTCCAGCAGCAGCCTGAGTCCTTTCTCGTCGCAGAAGCGGTGTGGAAAAAATATCGTGAGCCTGCTGGGGTCGCCGTCCTTGAGCTCTTTTACGAGAGCTTCGTCGCGCTTCCCGGGCTGGAACATTTCGATATCGCAGCCGAGCGGAATCCAGGCGAGGCGCTCTCCCGCAAATCCGTTCCGCGCGAGCCTGTCCAGAATTTCGTGCGCGGAAATCTGGATTTTTCCGTACCCGCCGAAACTGCGGCGTGCGTATGCGAACGCGAGCTTTTCCGCAACCTTCGCCAGACGGGGGAGGTGCAATTTTTCAAAGTAACGCCGTACGTAAGTCACGGGGAAATCGGCGTGCCAGAATCCCGTGAGGAGCGGCGGCTTTTCAAGACGTTTCGCCGCTTTTGAAACGGCGCGCGGCAAAATGTACGGGGAACCGACTTCGATCACATCGGGCTTGTATTTTTCGAGCACCGGGCGAATGGAACTCTGCTTCCATATAAAGCGGTATTCCCAGTTTCCCGGGAACCGGAACGCTTTCACGTGCTCGATAATGAGGCTGTCTGAAATTTTTTCCGTGAACGTCTTTTCAGCCGGCATCGCGAACACGAGGAGAGAATCTTCGCGGTGCTTGTAAAAGTTCATCCGCTGCAGATGATAGCGGCGGACGCCACCCCCGGAGGGGCTCCAGAAATTGTTGAAGTCTACGATGACGGTGCGGTTCATCAGCCTTCGCGCATCCGGCTCGATTTCGGATCCTGGAACACGTTGCCTTCGTACAAATGCTGCCCGGAGACGAACCGTTTGGAATCCACGGAAAGGAACACGTTCCCGCCTTTGGACTCAAGCCAGTAGATGGAATCCGCGTCGCGCACGTAAGGCTTGGGCGTTATGGTGCCATTTTCGGAACGGGAGAGTTCTCCGCCGAGGAACATCGGCACGTCCAGCGCCTTGTACAGGTCGAGCATTACGGAAGAGCGGCGCTCGTGAATGTCCTGGATGTCCGGGCGGTCGGAGACGCGCAGATGGTCGATGCCGTCCACGATGACGACGAGGCTCGGATGTTCGATCTGTTCCGTTTTCAGTTCCTTCAGGAGTCCGATGTTGTCTAGTGTCGGGGAATCTTCCCAGATTTCGAAACGGTTGTCGCGCACATAGCCGAGGAGCGTCTTGGTCGCTTCCAAAATTTTCTGGTTCACGGCTTCGTCCGGGCTCTGCTTGCGCACGGTGAGGCCTGTTTCGCCCGTTATCATCGCGATGATCCGGTCGAAGATCTGGCGGCGCGGCGTTTCTAGCGCGAGGTAGATGAGCTTGAGCTTGGGGTTCGTCTCGATGAGATCGAGCGCGAGGCTCAGGAGCGCGTTGGTCTTGAATCCGAAAGGATGTGCGGAGAAGAAGCTGTAGCCGGACTGGACACCGTCAATCGCCTTGGTGAGTTTCGGAAAATGGGCGAGGGAATAGCCGACGTTCACGTCCGGCGGGCAGGACATCGCCGTGTCGAAATTTTCCTTGATGTCCTGCAGCAGCACCGTCCGGCGATGCGTGTGCATCGTGTCCTCTTCCGTGTTGTGGATGAGGTCCACGAGCTGATCCGCGCCGTTCTTGCGGACAATCTGGTCCACGGTCAGGTCTTTCGGAAGGATGATGGACTTGAATTTCAGGTTCATCGCCTCCGCGAGAGCGAGGTATTTCTGGATGCGGAATTCCTGGTCGCGGCGGTTGCGTTCCCGGCGGAGGACGATGGTGATGGAATCCGCGCCGCATGCCTTGAGCTTGTACAGATGACTCTGCGTAAGTTCCTGGTACATCGTGGAAACGACGCCGGGGATGCCGGCGAGGTCGCAGGTGAGCGCATCGAAGAAACCTTCGGTGATGATCGGGTGCTCGTTGTCCTGCTGGATGTTGAACGGAATGTCCGTGGGGCCGGAAGCGAACGATACGTAGGTTTCGGAGTCGAAGTTTTCGTCCATCGTGCGCCCGTACACGGAATGGATCACGCCTTTGGAATTGCGCGCGGGAATGGTGATGCGCGGTTCGCGGTAAAGTTCGAGGTTATCGAGGTAGAAGCTTATCTGGTGGCGTTCGATACCGGATAGCATGCAGTAGCTGATAAACGGTTCCGGGTCACCGCTGTAATAGCCGAGGCCGTAGAGCTGCGCCTGTCCGATGTTCCACCCGCGTTCCGCGAGGTACTTTGCGGAGGATTCGCTCTTGCAGGCCGCCCAGTGGCAGTACCGCACGAAGTTTTCGAGGACGCGCGCCTTTTCGCCGCCGACTTCCTTGACCCAGGGATGTTCATCTGAATCTTCGGCATCATTGTTCGTCTGGTGCGAGCCCCAGAATTCCAGGGCTTCCTTGCGTGCGGTGCGTTCATCGAGACCGTTGAAGCGGCTGCGCATCACGAATTCGACGAGGTCTCCCTCGCTTCCGCATTGCAGGCAGCGGTAACGCCAGTAGCCGAGCGCGTCGTAGAAGAACAGGGAGTTCTCCTCCGGAGAATGGAACGGGCAGGCGGAAATCAGATTTCGGCCCCAGCGCGAAAGCGGAATTCCCAGTCTGCGCGGGTGCGTGACGGTTCTCATCAAGCCGGACTGATCTTCATCGATAAGCATATAATCCTCGCTTTCGGAGTTCCTTGCCGGAACAGGGCTTTTCCCTAAATAATTTATAATTTCGGGGCGGAGAATTACGCTTCCCCGCCTAATTTTGACCTGTAAAACCCGATGATACAAGAATTGCTACCTTTGAGCCATGATCGTTCTTGGTGTCGACCCCGGTTCATACACGACGGGCTATGCTTTTCTCGAAACGGGGAAATCCGGCCCGCGCGTCCTTGAATATGGGAGTATCGCCTGCAGGGCGAAGGATCCGCTCGAAGACCGCCTCGTGCGCATCATCCGGGATCTGGAAAAGCTCCTCGACACTTACAGGCCGGAAGTGCTGAGTATGGAGAGCGCGTTCTTCGCGAAGAATGTGCGGAGCGCGATGGTGCTTGGACACGTGCGCGGCGCGATACTTGTCGCGTGCCATCGCCGGGGCCTTGACTTCGCCGAATATAGCCCGCGTTCCGTGAAGCAGGCCGTAACGGGGAACGGCGCCGCAAGCAAGGAAATGGTCGCGCGCATGGTGCAGACCCGCCTCCGTCTCAAGGAAGTGAAAGGTCCGCTGGATGCATCCGATGCCTTGGCGATCGCGCTCACGCATCTGAACCCGCCCGCGGTGCGCCCTCCGCGGAGTTCTAAGAAGAACAAGAATCAGGCGCTCAAGGAACTTGTCCTGCGGATGGGAGGAACGCTTCCGTGATCGACGAAAATTCATTTATCGGTAAAAACGAAAGCGGGCTGGTGAATGTCCCGCCGGAGAATCTGTTATTGCGCGATTCCGTGACGGAGCCGTTCGGACGTCTCCGCTGTGCCGCCCTCGCCGCAGGTTTCCGCATCCGCATCGAAAGCGCATA
>JBAYFD010000083.1:0-7380 GCA_041667365.1 Fibrobacteraceae bacterium
CAAACGTTTTATCATCTGTGTAGCATTATGGATTCCCATAGTTTATATTTAACGCGATGAAGATCCGGAAAGAAAAAGTCAGGGACGCCGCTAAGTGGACGTTGCCCATGCGCGGAGTTCTCGCCGGCGCGCTCGGCCTTGCCGCGGCGCTTGCCGCAACCTCCTGCGGCGGCGATATTTCGCTTCCTGACAGTTTCAGCAGTTCTTCGTCAGGTGCGCAGAGTATCCCGTCCGCAGGATTGTCTTCTTCCGCCCGGATGGCGACGTCTTCGTCGTTTACCGCGGGAATTAGCTCCGCTGCGTTTATTCAAAAAGATGATAATACCAGATTTCTTTTGGGAGATAAATTATGAACATCAAAAAAGAAAAAGTCAGGGACGCCGCTAAGTGGACGTTGCCCATGCGTGGAGTTCTCGCCGGCGCGCTCGGCCTTGCCGCGGCGCTTTCGGTCGCAGCCTGTGACACGGGAACAAAATCCGATGATTCTGATTCAGCCGGCAGTTCCGCCGCCGCGGAATCATCGTCCTCATCGCTGTCGCAGTCATCGTCTTCGGCGGAATCGCTCATCACTTCCGGTGATATTGCGATCACGCATCTTGAAGATTCGCTTTCGTCTTCTGCGGCAAGCTCCTCATCGGCCGCGCAGTCTTCGTCTTCGGCGGAATCGTTCATCACTTCCGGTGATATCGCGATTACGCGCCCCGAAGATTCGCTTTCGTCTTCTGCGGCAAGCTCCTCATCGGCCGCGCAGAGCTCCTCGTCCGCGAAGTTATCTTCTTCCGCTAAATGAATCTAGTCCTGTGCCTCACCGAAGCGTGCAACCTGCGCTGCGCTTATTGCTATTACCGCGAAAGTCAGGCGGCGCGCGCCCTCGTGATGCCGGATTCCGTGCTTGAGCGGAGCATTGACTTCGCTTATGAGCGGACGCGGGAACTCGGGCAGAATTATCTGAACATCACGTTTTTCGGCGGCGAACCGCTCCTCCGGATGGACGCGGTACGGAATGGCGTGGAACTCGCGAAACGTTACGCTTCGGACGATTTCCGCGTGCGCTTTGCCGTGAACACGAACGGGACGCTCCTCAATTCCGAAATCCTCGATTTTTTTAAAACGGAGCGCGTTTTCATTTACATTTCCATCGATGGCCCGCGAGAGATCCACGATGCCTGCCGCAGAACCGTAAACGGTAACGGCAGCTTCGCTTTGATCGAGCCTCACATTTCGCGCCTCGTAGAGCAGAATGCGGTCGTTCTCCGCGTCATCAGCCGCAGGCGCATCGCGGGGCTCGCCGATTCCGTCCGCTGGATTCATCGCTGCGGATTCAGGAACATGACGACAGCCGTGGATTTCGACGGCAACTGGACTTCGGAAGACATGGAAGCCCTTGCCGCGGAATACAGGGACCTCGCCGGTTTCTGGGTGGAGCGGAAAATCGTCGGCGATAAATTCTATCTCGGGCTGTTCCAGGATAAATTCAGGCTTAGGCTCGAAAACTCGCGCTACAGGAACCTCACCTGCCATATTCTGGACGGAGCCGTCGCCGTGGCTGCGGACGGGGGAATCTTCCCGTGCACGCGGTTCATCTCGTCGCGCGCGGACGCCCCGTACAGGCTCGGCGATGTATTTCACGGAATAAATCCCGCGCGCGCAGAAGAACTCCGGAAGTTCTTTGTGGAAGACAAAAAGGAATGCGAAGGCTGCGCCCTCGCTCCGCGCTGCATCGCGCACGAATGCGCCTGCGTTTCGTTTTACACGACGGGAAGCCTCGCCGGAGTTTCGCCCGAAGTCTGTGCGCACGAACGTATGCTCACCGAAATCTGCGATGAAGCCGCCCGGAAAATTTTGAAGGCGAAAATATAAAAGCCTCCGTTTCCGAAGGCTTTTATACCGGTGATTATAGAGATAAACTTCAGTTGTAATTCACCGAAAATTCCACGGCGAGGTTCACGTTGTCGTATCGGAATGATCGCCGTCCACGAAAGCGGCCATCGCCGCAATGATTGTGAAAAGTAATATCATTTTCATAAGAGCCGGCCTCTATTTTAAAAAGCAAAAATATCTGCTGAATATGAAAATTCTAACAACGTTCTTTGGAGTGCATACAAAAACGGACCCTGCATTTCTGCGGAGTCCGTTCATTTTCAGTCAGGCCGAACTGTTACACGACGGCTTCTGCGGCCATTTTCTCGTAGAAGGCGAAGCGGGCGTCCACTTCCTTCTGGAGCTGGTCGGCGAGTTCCTTCGCGGCTTCCGGTTTGGTGCGCGTAAGAGCCTTGTAGCGGTTCTCGGTGTAGATGTATTCTGCGACCGGAATCGTGGGCTTCTTGCTGTCCAGCGTGAGCGGAGCCTTGCCCTGAGCGACAAGATCCGGATTGTAACGGAGGAGCGGCCAGTAACCGGAATCGACGGCCATCTTCTGGTGGGCGAGTTGGCTACCGAGGTCGAATCCGTGGTTGATGCACGGGCAGTACGCGATGATGAGCGACGGTCCGTGATGTGCTTCGGCTTCCTGGAAGACCTTGAGCGTCTGAATGTCATTTGCGCCTACCGCAACGCGGCCGACGTAAACGTTTTTGTAGCTCATTGCGATGAGTCCGAGGTCCTTCTTGCCTGCGCGTTTGCCCGCGGCGGCGAACAGAGCGACCGCGCCGCGGTTAGTGGATTTGGAAGCCTGTCCGCCTGTGTTCGAATACACTTCGGTATCAAGCACGAGGATGTTCACATCCTCGCCGGAAGCCATGACGTGGTCAAGTCCACCGTAACCGATGTCGTACGCCCAGCCGTCACCGCCCATGATCCAAATGGACTTCTTGACGAGGTAATCCGCATATTCGGCGAGGGACGCTGCCTTCGGGGAATCAATTCCCTTGAGCGCGGCCTTGAGCTTTTCGACGTTTTCGCGCTGAGCCTTGATGCCTGCTTCGTCATTCTGCTCCTGATTCTTGAGGGCAGAGACGAGATTCGCATCGAGTTTGTCCGCGCATTCATCGAGGAGCGAAAGCGCTTCGGTCGTGTGCTTCGTAATCGCGAGGCGCATGCCGAGGCCGAATTCCGCGTTGTCTTCGAACAGGCTGTTGGACCAGCTCGGGCCGCGGCCTTCGTTGTTTTTCGCCCACGGAGTGGTGGGGAGGTTGCCGCCGTAAATGGAGGAGCAGCCCGTCGCGTTCGCGACGATCATATGGTCGCCGAAGAGCTGACTTGCGAGGCGGACATAGGCCGTTTCGCCGCAACCTGCACAGGCGCCGGAGAATTCGAAAAGCGGCTGCAGGAGCATCGCCTGTTTGACGATGCTCTTGTTGAGCTTGGTGCGATCGAATTCTGGAAGCGTGACGAAGAAGTCCCACCGTTTGCCTTCGTCGGCGGCGATCGGTTCCTGCGGAACCATGTTGATCGCCTTCTTGGTCGCGTCGGCCTTGTTCTTGGCGGGGCAGGCTTGCGTGCAGATTCCGCAGCCAGTGCAGTCGTAGGAAGATACCGCGATTGTCCAGACCATTTCGCCTTCGACCTTCAGGCCCGGCTTGAGAGCCGCGAATTTGAAGCCTTCCGGTGCGTCCTTGAGGAGCGCCTTGTCATAGACTTTCGCGCGGATTGACGCATGAGGGCAGACCATCGCGCATTTGCCGCACTGAATGCAGGTGTCGGGATCCCAGCTCGGGATGGCGAGCGCAAGGTCGCGTTTTTCGTACTGGGTCGTCCCTGTCGGGAACACGCCATCCACCGGCATCTTGGAAACGGGGAGCTTATCGCCGTCACCCTTGATGATTTCGGCCGTGACTTCGTTTACGAATTTCGGCGCTTTGCCGTGAATCGGTGCGCGGAGTTCCTTGGTGCTCGTAACCTTTGACGGAATCTGGACTTCGTGGAGGTGCGCGAGGGAAGCATCGATTGCCTCCCAATTCTTTTTCACGACTTCTTCACCCTTCTTCGCGTAGGTCTTTTTCGCATAAAGCTTGATCAGTTCGATCGCCTTGTCAGCGGAAAGAACATTGCCAAGCTTGGAGAAGAAACAAGTCTGCATCACGGTGTTGATCCGGCGTCCCATGCCGGTTTTTTCAGCGACGGCATAAGCGTCGATCACGTAAACCTTGAGCTGTTTCTTGATTATTTCTTCCTGCACGATACGGGGGAATGTATCCCAGGCCTTGTCCGCAGGGTGCGCCGTGTTGAGGAGGAACGTCGCGCCTTTCTTCGTGTACTTCAGCATGTTGATGAGACTGAGATGCGGAGTGTGATGGCAGGCGACGAAGTCCGCTTCGTTTTCACCGATGAGGTACGGCGCGTCAATGAGGGACTTGCCGAAACGGAGGTGGGATGTCGTCATGGAGCCGGACTTCTTCGAATCGTACACGAAGTAGCCCTGCGCATAATTGTCGGTTTCGTTACCGATGATCTTGATGGAGTTCTTGTTCGCTCCTACGGTACCGTCAGAGCCGAGGCCGAAGAACATGGCCTGGAAGAAATCGTTGTCGAGCTTGAAGTCCTGATCGACGTCGAGGCTCAGATTCGTCACGTCATCGATGATGCCCACCGTGAAGCGGGACTTCGGGGACTTCTTTTCGAGTTCGTCGTAGATGGCCTTGACCATCGCCGGTGTGAATTCCTTGGAAGAAAGACCGTAGCGGCCGCCGATCATCAGCGGGAGCTGCTTCATTTTTCCGGCCATCACGGCTTCGGAAACGGCAGTGAGGCAGTCTTCGAAAAGCGGTTCGCCTGCGGACCCCGGTTCCTTGCAGCGGTCGAGCACGGCGATTTTCTTCACCGTTTTCGGGAGTGCCGCGACAAACGCGTCCATCGGGAACGGACGGAACAGGTGAATGCTGACCACGCCGACCTTCGCGCCCTTCTTGTTCAGATAAGCTACGGTGTCCTTGATCGTGGCGGCACCGGAACCCATCACGATGATGATGTTTTCCGCATCCTTCGCGCCGAAGTAGTCCATCAGATGATACTGACGGCCCGTAAACCCCGCGACTTTGTCCATGTACTTTTGTACGATCGCCGGAATGGCGTTATAATATTCATTGACCGTTTCGCGGCCCTGGAAATAGACATCCGGATTCTGGGCGGTACCGCGCATCGTCGGACGGTCCGGCGTCATTGCCCGGTCACGGCAGGCTTTCACATATTTATCATCGATCACGTCGCGGATCACGTTGTCTTCGAGGGCTTCGATCTTCATCACTTCGTGAGAAGTGCGGAAGCCGTCGAAGAAGTGCATCATCGGCACGCGGCTTTCGAGCGTCGACGCGTGGGCGACGAGGGCGAGGTCCTGGCATTCCTGAACGGAAGAGGAGCAGAGCATCGCGAAGCCGGTCTGACGGCAGGCCATCACATCCGACTGATCGCCAAAGATGGAGAGGCCCTGTGCGGCGAGGGAACGCGCGGTCACGTGGAACACTGTCGGAGTGAGCTCGCCCGCGATCTTGTACATATTGGGGATCATCAGGAGGAGGCCCTGGGACGCAGTGAAGGTCGTCGTGAGTGCGCCCGCCTGGAGAGCTCCGTGAACGGCACCGGCGGCGCCGCCTTCGGATTCCATCTCGAACACGCGGGGAACCTGTCCCCAGATATTCTTTTTGCCTGCGGCGCTCCAGTTGTCGGCGTGTTCCGCCATGGGGCTCGAAGGTGTAATAGGATAAATCGCAATAACTTCGCTCAGCTTATGGGCGACGTTAGCGGTAGCTTCGTTTCCATCTACCGCAATCATCTTTTTTGCCATGGACATATCTCCATTTATGGGTTCATATCAAAACTTAAAGTTAAGAAACTTGAAGTATTCCAAAACTATAAAAAAGTGGGCGGATAGTATCGCAAATCATGTAATTTTCACGAATAAAAACGCAGGTTTGGCTGTTGAACCCCTGTTTTTTTAGATGGGCCGTGCTTTTGATTTCTGAAAAGTGGGGGGTAAAAAGGGAAAAGTGGGCTTCTGACGATTTTGTAAAGTCCGGTTTCGGGCTTTTGCCGGGGCGTTGGCTTTTCTCTGGAATGTGATATTTATGTATGTTCGTTTCGTGATTGCCATATCCAAGATGATCGAAATCGGGATTCCGGTTGATATGGAACCGGGGCAGCCTTTTAAAGTTCCTTGCCAAGCGGGGAGCCTTTTTTTGCCGCTTTATCTCATTTAGTGTGACGAAGCTGCCGGTGAATGATAATTCCGTTTTCCTTTTTTAGGGCTTCGCAAACGGCAAAAGTGAATGTCTCTTATTTTATGTAACTCTATGTAAATAAATCTAAAATGCAGTTTTAGGAACATTAGCTGCAAGAGGGGTGGTCAGACTTCGGCTCCAGGGGGGGGGGCCGGGGTGACTAGTGATGGCGGCATGGCGACTCCGAAGGAGTCTTCCCGGAGTTGATCCGGTACCTTGGACGCCAAGTGAACGGAACGATGGGTAGAAAAAAGACCCCGGCGATAGCCGGGGTCTTGAAACGCAAAACCCGAAAAATTATTCGTCTTCTTCTTCGGTCGGGGTTTTGGAGAGCTGCTTGCGACGGACGGCATCCAGAATCACCTTGCGAAGGCGGAGGACGTTCGGGGTCACTTCCACGCATTCGTCTTCATTGATGAACGTGACGCTTTCTTCGAGAGTCATACGGCGGTAAGGCGTAAGCTGAATCATGTCATCAGCGGCCTTGGAACGCATGTTCGTGAGGTGCTTGCCCTTGGTGACGTTGACGATGATGTCGATCGGGCGGTTGTGCTGACCGACGATCATGCCTGGATAAACTTCGACTCCGGGCGGGATAAACAGCGCGCCGCGGTCTTCGAGCTTGGAAAGCGCATAGCCTGCGGACGTCCCTGCGTCCTTCACGATGAGAACGCCGTCCGTACGGGCGGGAATGTCTCCCTTGTATGGTTCATATTCCTTGAAGATGGAGGAAGATATCGCATAGCCCTTGGAGAGGGAAAGAAGCTTCGGACGGAGTCCGAGAAGGCCGCGGCTCGGGATCAGGTACTCAATCGCGACGCGGTTATTGTCGTCCTGTTCCATGTTGGTCATTTCGCCCTTGCGGCGGCCGAGTTCTTCGATGATCGCGCCGCTGTATTCGGCAGGGACCTCGCAGTGGAAGCTTTCGATCGGTTCGAGGATCTTGCCTGCTTCGTCCTTGCGCATAATGACCTGAGGGCTGCCGATGGTGAATTCATAACCTTCGCGGCGCATCGTTTCGATGAGGACAGTGAGGTGAAGAATGCCGCGGCCGGAGACTTTGAAGCGGGAAGCCCCGTCTATTTTTTCGAACAGAAGGGCGGGATCCGCCATGTGCGCGCGTTCAAGACGTTCGAGAAGGTGGTTGCCGGTAAGGAACTTGCCGCCGCCTTGGCCGGAAAGCGGCGAGGTATTGACGGTGAAGACCATGGAGATCGTAGGCGGGTCG
>JBAYFD010000084.1:0-7245 GCA_041667365.1 Fibrobacteraceae bacterium
AAGCCTTCCTGCGCCGAATGGTAGCGCCGAATGCCCCTGTACCCGGCGCCATCCTGATCTTTTTCCAATGTGACGGGAACGCCCTGTTCCGGAACGGCGACGGTTCTGACTTTGTCCGTACCCGCAAGAGTGATCTGCGCGATGGTCATCCGCATATACGGATTGGTAAGGATGAGCCCGTTCTCCGCGGCGAAAAAGACATCGTCATCCACCTGGGCTATCAGCACCACTTTTTTCATCGCGACGAGCGCCAGGGCGGAATCCCTGGTCGGCACGGGAACGTACCTGAAGCGGAGGTCCGTGATGTCGGAAAACTTCTGGAAAAGGTCCGGAAGAATTCCATGAAGCCTGCCGTTCCGCAAATAAGAATACGGCGCGTCATCCGAATAGACCGCGACGGGAACCGGGCGGGCGGAATGGATGAATTCCTGCTCATCCTTTGTAAACACAGGCTTTTGATTCACATTTACAGAAAGATATTTGTCATAAAGATCCGCCTCGAAATTCGGATTGACCACGGTGATCCGCGCCATCGCCTGATCCATCGCCTGTTTCAGATCCATCCGCCCATTCGCCAGAGCGAAATAATTCGGAAGCGGATCGAATTCCGCGACGATGCGATAATCCGCGCTTTTACCGGCGAACGTTTCCGCGACGCCATCGATAATCTTCGCGTCCAGGGCAAGGAACAAGGAGTCCACGGAAGAATATTCAACCGTCCGCACCGTCAGATTATTTTTCACGCACCATTTTGCGAAATTCGCCGCATCGACCGAACCCCGGAGAACGCCGACCCGCATTCCCTGAAATTTTGCAATGTCATTATAAGAATGCTGGCTGGATTCGTTCCGCACCATCAATGTCACATAAGTCTCGCTCATTTTCCGGGCGGAAAACAAAAATTTTCTGGCGCGTTCCGGAGAATAATAGACGCCCGGAAGAATATCTACCTTGCCCGCCTCGAGCGCGGCGACGGCATTTTCCCACCCGCCGCAGTCCACGAACTTATACTGCCAGCCCGTGTATTTTGAAATCTCGTAAAGGTATTCGACATCATACCCGCGGTAATGCCCCTTCTCGTTTTTATTAAAATAGTCGGTATCAAAATAATACGCGACCGTAACGATCCTGTCATTGCGGTCATTCTCTGCGGCTATTGACGATGTGCGGGAAAAAAAGCAAATCGCAAAAAAAAGCGCAAAGCAATATGTTTTTTTTCTTACCATTCTAAGGGCCTTATGAAATCAAATCTATAAACTGCCCGGACGGTGAGGCTTATTTAACAGGCGAAGAATATTGAATATTGCCCATTTTGATTTTTTTGCACTCAAGACTCAAAATCCATTCCGGAAAAGAACCGGCGGAACCTCAGGAACGCCATTGAAGCGAATGCCCCTGAAATAAAGGAATGTCCATTTTCAGTTTCTTCCGCTTAAAATTCCATTTCCGCTGCAGAGATCTGAAACGGAAACGGGCTTCCATCAAAGAAGAAGACCGGGACGTCTTTCTCCGCTACGATGAAAACGATGACGCGCGGGACAAGGAAATCAGCGGCAAACGATGATATAGCGCAAAGGAAACGGCGGAGACGCCGCAAAACCGGCGGCACTCCCCTTATTTTTATATTTTCTGACCGTTCAGGAGATCAATATGAAGATTAATTTGCTTTGTTCCGTTTCCCTCGCCGCGGCGCTCGCGCTCGCCGGCTGCTGCTCCAGCACACCTTCCGCGGAAACCGGCACCATCAAGGTTTCCGCCTACCACACCGAGGACTTCGCGCCCGACGCCATCACCTGGAGCCTCTCCGTAAGCATCAAGGGACAGAACAAGGATTCGCTCGTAACCGAGCTCAAAAAGCGAGTCACGGCGCTCACCGCCTTCGCGGATTCCATCGGTGTCCCCAAAGACAGTCTGGTGACGCAGCAGTTCTCGCTTGACAAGGACTGGACCTGGAACGAAGGCAAGCAGATTTTCAACGGATATCAGATTTCGCAGAACATCACGGCAACGCTCAGCGATCCCGTCAAGGCTTCGAAATTTTCCGAAGGGCTCGCGCACATTGCGGACATTGAAATTCAGGACATGACACCCACCGTGAAAGACAGGCAGGCAAAGGAAAATAAAGTCATCCAGCTCGCGACGAAGGAAGCTACCGCAAAAGCGCAGGCTCTCGCCGAAGCTGCGGGAGTGAAGCTCGGACGGGTCTACGCCATTTCCGACGAGCCCATCACGCAAAATTATTCCCGCAAACGCGGGGTAATGCTTTCGACGGGGCTTCTAAATGCCGCCGCAGATGGAGCGGGCGCCGGGAATGATATTTTCCTTTCGCAGAAAATCACGCTCGGCAGCACCGTGTATATTGAGTTTGAGATAAAGTAAATCAGAGCGTCTTAGCGGGAACGACACAGGTCATTCCTGCATTATTTTGTACAGATCCAGAAACCGCTGCGGGGATAGTTCTTCCGCGCGGGTATTCTCCGAAAGGCCGAGCCGTTCCAGTGCGGCGAGCACCTTCGTTTTTTCAATTGTGCCCGAAAGCGAATTCGCGAGGCGCTTGCGCTTCTGCGAAAAGCCGGCGCGGACGAAGTCGTAAAAGGCGGCGGGGGCTTCGAGCGGATCTGCGAGCGGCGTAAGGAGAACTGTCGCGCTGTCCACGTTAGGGCGCGGCGTAAAATGCTCCGGACCGATTTTGCGGAGGATCCTTCCCTGCGCGCGGGCGCTCACCCATACGGAAAGGCTGCCGTAGGAACTCGTTCCCGGTAGCGCGCAAAAACGTTCCGCGACTTCGAACTGCACCATTCCCATGAACCCGCGGGTCTTGCGGAGGAGAGGCATCAGCTTCGCGACGATCGCCGTGGATACGTTGTAGGGGAGGTTCCCCGTGAGCCAGGGCTTGCCATGGCCTGCTATCCAGGCATCCATGTCAAAATCAAGGATGTCCGCGTTCACCACGGAAAAGTCCAGGACGCCGACGAATTTATTTTTAAGAAATTCGACGCATTCGTGGTCGATTTCCACGGCGGTGAGCGGGTTCCCGCGGCGGAGCAGATGTTCCGTGAGCGCTCCGTGACCGGGCCCTATTTCAAGGATGCTTTCACCCGGGGCAGCGGGCAAATCCCCCGCGATAAGTTCCGCGGTGGGTGCGTCCAAAAAGTTCTGTCCGAATTTTCGTCTGCGCGCTCTGTCCATATACGCAAAAGATAGAAAACGACGGACCGAAGCAATCCAGAGCCTTTCCTGCATAACGGATTGCCGCGCTCCGCTCGCAATGACCGATGTGCGGTTCCTGCCTGATGAATCGCAGTCCTTCGCAATGGTGGATGAAACAGGCTTTGCAGGGCATAGCCGCAGGTCCGGGGGAACATAGTTTTTATATTTACTGCACTATGGAAATTTCTGTTGATTCTCTGATGAAGGAAAGCGGCGTCGGTTTCGGTACGAGCGGCGCCCGCGGGCTTGTTTCCGGAATGACGGATCGCGTCTGCTATGTTTACACCGCGGCGTTTCTCAAATACTGCACTACGGCGCATCCGGGCGAAAAGACGGTCGCAATCGCGGGCGATCTCCGTCCGAGCACGGAACGCATCCTCAAGGCCGTCGCCTGCGCGGCGCAGAATTCCGGCTGGAAGGTCATTTACAGCGGCCGCATTCCCAGCCCGGCGATAGCCCTTTACGGCATTCAATACAAACTCCCGACCGTGATGGTCACGGGGAGCCACATTCCAGCGGACCGGAACGGCATCAAGTTCAACCACCCCGAAGGGGAAATCACCAAGCAGGACGAATCCGGCATCCGTGCACAGGTCATCAGTGTGAACGACGCGGACTTCGACGCGAAAGGAATGCTCAAGAACGCCCCGGCCCTCCCTCCGGAAGAAGCGAAAGCCTGCACCGATTATGAACGCCGCTATGCGGACTTCTTCGGCAAAAAGGCGCTCAACGGACTCACGCTCGGCGTATATCAGCATTCCGCGGTGGGCAGGGACATCATCGTCCGCGTGCTCACCAACCTCGGGGCCTATGTCAAAACGCTCGGCCGCTCCGAGGCGTTCGTCCCCGTGGACACGGAAGCGATCCGTGAAGAAGACCGTAAGCTCGCCCGCGAATGGGCGAAGCAGGGCTTTGACGCGATCGTAAGCACCGACGGCGATTCCGACAGGCCGTTCCTCGCGGACGATTCCGGCGAATGGCTCCGCGGCGATGTCCTCGGCATCCTCGCCGCTCGCGCCCTCAAAATTCAGCGCATAGCGACTCCGGTGAGCTGCAACACCGCGCTCGAAAAGAGCGGAAGTTTTGAACAAGTCAAGCGCACCCGCATCGGAAGCCCCTACGTAATCGAAGGGATGGAATCCCTGCGTGCCCCGGGCAAGACCGTCGCCGGCTACGAAGCGAACGGCGGGTTCCTGCTCGAAACGGACATTGAACGCGAAGGGCAGGCTCTGCGCGCCCTCCCCACACGCGACGCGCTCCTCCCGATGATTTCCGTGCTCGCGGCAGCCTGCGCCGAACGCAGCAATATCGAGGACCTGCTCCGTCACCTGCCCAAGCGTTTCACCGCGAGCGACCGCCTGCAGAACTTCCCCACGGACAAGAGCAAAGCGAAACTCGAATGGTTCAAAGCGGACGGAAACGCCGCGAAGTTCTTCGCCCAATTCGGCAAACTCGTGAACACGGACCTCACGGATGGACTCCGCATGGAATTCGACACCCGTGAAATCATCCACCTGCGCCCGAGCGGAAACGCGCCCGAATTTCGCTGCTACGTCGAGGCGGACACGGAAGAACGCGCGGAAGAGCTCAAAAAGCAAGTGCTCGCTCTTATGGAAACCTGGAAAGCCTGATCCCGGAGCTTTCCGTTTTTGTATTTTTCAGTTTATATGCACCATCGCTTCGCCCGTCTTTCCTCTCTATTCCTCTGTGCCGCAGGACTCGCCTTCGCGGGCGGCGACTACTGGAATGTGGACGAAGGCGGCACGACGATGAAGTTCCTTTCACTCCCTGTTTCACCGCGAAGCGCGGGCCTCGCCGGTTCCGGCATCGCAAGTCCCGAAGGATTTTCCGAAGTCACGCGCAACCCTCTTGCGACGACAGCCTGCGATAAATCCGTTGCGGGCGTGAGCGAAATTCTTTTTTCGGACAACATCGGCGCAAAACTCACCTCGGTCTATTTCGGACTCCCTCTCGGTCTGTTCAATACGAGCGCCGCACTGGAATACCTCGGCTACGATGACATCGAGGGACGCGATGAAGACGGGGCGGTCACGAGTGACTACGGCGCAATGGCGTGGGACGCGCAGCTCGGCATCGGAAGCAAGCCTTCCATCTTCAACTGGGCAGTGAACTTCCGCTTCGCTTCGCAGACGATCGAAGATTATTCCGCTTCCGCGCTCCTCGCGGACGCAGGCACCTCCTTCAAGCCCAGCCAATACATCACCTTCGGCGCGGTCATCACGAACTTGGGCTGGGTCTCCAAATACGCAAGCGGCAAGGAATCCGCGCCGCTCGGGCTCCAGGCCGGCGTCACCGGGAACATTCCGCTGTACGAACGTTTCGACCTCGCGCTCAACGCAGACGTTTACCGCCGCGCAGACTATGACCCCGAATGGAGATTCGGCTCGGAACTCCGCTACAAAAAAGTCATCGCGCTCCGCGCAGGCTATGCGCTCCGCGGCGACACGGACGGCGGCGTATCTGGCGGAATAGGCCTCAACTTCGACACGTTCGAATTCGGCTACGCTTACGATGCGCACCCCGCCGTCGGCGGCTATCATCATTTCAATCTCGGAATAAGATTCTAAAAAACGCCGGTAGAAATCACAAATCCTTTTTGATGCACCGGACGGAGAAAAATTTAGACCTAACCACACGATAACTTATGAGAAGGCTTGAAGAAAAATTCGCTAAAGAACTCGCATCGGCCGTCGTGTCCGTATCGAAAAGATCCGACTCCGTCCACCAAAGTCCTTTTTCTCCCAGACCGGAAAATGAAGAGCCGTCAAAAACTCCGCCCGGAAGGCCATTAAAGCCAAACGCATTATTCCCGGAACTGAATTTGGAAGTTTCTTTATTCTGTTTCCAATAAAGCTCCGTTTTTAACAGCGTACCGGAAGAATCCCGTCCCGCAGAAGTATCCTGAGCATTAAAGACATAGTTCCCCAGCGCAGCAAAATCATCGCTGGAGGGCAGGCGCCATCCTTCTGGACAGCTTGTCATTGCTGCATCCCAATCATAAAGGCGTCCAAAAATGGAACAATAAGCGGCATTGTCAGCAAAGCACCGGCCTCCGTTACCGTCGTAATTCAGATTTTCAGCAATCCACTCCTGTGTGCCCAATTGCACCGTCTTATAGGTATGCCCGTCGCGGTTATCCGTAAAAGACCCATACGTTATGAAAGGGCTCGACTGCGGTTCCAGAGAATAATTTTCAACGCAACGGACGGATTTGTAATAAGGAGTCTTGCCTTTATAAGTAGAAAAGGCAGCCCTCTGCACATAATATGAATTTGTACTGATGAGCACGGAAAAAAAGTATGGATCATGGACATAATAAGTAGAGGCTAGTTCCGGCAGCCACCAATTCGCCAAAGAATCCTTTCCTGAAAACGTGGTCTTATAAGATTCTTTATCCATTCCTCCACCAGGCAAAGCGGAAAAGCCGAATGCATCCAAGCCGGCGCCGAGGGAATCCTCCGCCCAGTTTCCCGCAGAACGAAGAAGCGGCGCATCTTTATCGGAATACCTGTTGTGCACGTAATTCAATGTCAGTGTCCATTCCCCCCACGAAGGAATGTGCCAGCCTTCGGGACAAATGCCGCTGGTAAAAGACAATGCGCTGTCGTTGCTTTTGCCAAGTGCGATCTGTCGTGTATAGAGCCGTCCGAACTTGGCACAATTTTCAGGATCATTATCATAACAGACGCTGCTGTTCGTATCCTTGGTATCATAATCCAGATTTTCCGCCATCCAGTTCAGTGGGCCTATCTTCACGGTCCTGTATTTCCGTTTGTCCCTGGAATCCGCGACTGTTCCGTATTGTATTGCCGTGTTGAACGGCGAAACCCAAGCGCTGTCCTTGATGGCCTCGCCGGAAGCGCTCTCTCCATCCGAAAATGACGTACTGCACCCGATGGCCATAAAAGAACCGCCGAGCATAAACGCAAACAGCTTATATGCTTTTTCCATACTCAAACCAAACCTCGTGTTGAATGCCACTAACAAATATACAACAAAAAAGCACGACACCCC
>JBAYFD010000085.1:0-7239 GCA_041667365.1 Fibrobacteraceae bacterium
AGTCCTTCGCTTGCGGCGTCTAGCCTGCCTACGGGGGCGATGTGCGGCAAGTTCAACGGCCGGATAAGGTCCATGACCGTTCTGCGGCCTTTTTCGTCGCTTGCGGTGGTGATTATCCCGCGGGGCTTGTTCAGTATAAAGTAACGGAAAGCCTGCGCGGTGACTTCCTTTCCGTTCACGGAAATGTGAGAGTCCTGCGCGGCTGGCGTTTCCGGGTCCGCGACGCGGCGCCCTTCCAAAGTCACGCTCCCTGCGCGCACGAGCCGTTCCGCTTCCGAGCGGGAACAGTATCCGCGCTTGGAAATGATACGGGCGACTCCGTAGCGCTTGAGTGCGTTCACCGGCTTAGGCGTTCTTCAGGGAATCAAGGTAAGCGGCGAGGTTCTTGAGGAAGCGGGCGTTCTGCGCGGTCGTGCCGACGGTCACGCGGAGCACGTCGCCCATCGCGGGCTGCGGGCGCACGATGGTGCCGAGCTTTTGCAGGAATTCGAAAGCCTTCATGGGCTGCGGTACGCCTGCGACGGCGATGAAGTTCGCGTGCGAAGGGATGTAGGGGAGCCCGAGCTTTTCGAAACCCTTGCTCAGCTGCACGAGTCCCTTGGCGTTCTTTTCGCGGACCTTGTTCACGTAATCCTGATCGTCGAGCGCCGCAGTCGCTGCGACCTGGGCGAGACTGTTCACGTTGAACGGTTCGCGCACGCGCTGCAGGAGCCCTGCGATGTCTGGCCGCGTGATGGCATAACCGCAGCGGAGCCCTGCGAGGCCATAGATCTTGGAGAAGGTGCGGAGGCAGATGACCGGGCGCCCTTCGCGGATAAGCGGGAGAAAATCCTGTGCCGCGTCGCCGAGGAATTCGGTGTAGGCTTCGTCCATGACTAGAATGATGTTTTCGGGGAGGCTCTTCGCGAAATCCGAAAGCGTCTGCGCCGAAATGTCCGTGCCGGTCGGGTTGTTCGGATTGGCGAGGAACATCACGCGGGTCCTGGGAGTGATCGCGGCTTTCATCGCGGCGAGGTCGTAGTTGTACGCCGGTGCGGGCATAGGGACGACGACGGGCTTCGCATTCTGCGCGAGGGAGGCGAGCTTGTAGACGGCGAAACCATGCTCGCCCATGATCGCCTCGTCGCCGGGTCCGAGGAACACGTGGGCGACGATGTCGAGGAGCTCGTTGGAGCCGTTGCCGAGCACGATCTGGTTCACGTCCACTTTGCGGAAGTCCGCGATTTTGTGGGAAAGGTCGTAGCAGCCGCCATCCGGGTAGAGATTCACCGTGCGGAGCGCGGCGCGGACTGCGGCGAGTCCTTTGGGGCTCGGACCGTAGGGGTTCTCGTTCGAGGCGAGCTTGTCGATTTTCGCGGGGTCGAGTCCGAATTCGCGGGCGGTGTAAGCGATGGGCTTGCCCGTGACGTAGACGGGCTGCTTCAGGAGATGTGGTTGTGCAAGTTGTTCTGCGGGAATCATATTCATAAACCTCGGATTAAAAGTACATGGTGAAATTTAAAAAGGAAGATCTTGTAAAATGAAAAAAGCGCACTGTTTGATGCGCTTTTCAACTCAAAATTTTTGAAATTACACGGGATCGGTGATTTTGATCGCTCCAGTAAGATAACGGTGCAGAACGCTGTTTATGAGTGTCTGATACGGCATTCCGCTTTTCCCGGCTTTTTTCTTAAATCCTTCCACGTCCGCTATTTGCATGCGGATTGTGACATTTTTTGCACTGGAAGGAATGGGATTAAGATTTTTTTTGAATTCTTTTTTAGAAACGCTTTTCTTAATCATATTTATAATATACATATTTTAACGTCAACGGCTGAATTAGTGGCGCATTTTAAATTGTATTTTAAAAACGATGGTTAAAATAGCGCGGTACATTCTGATTTCTGCAGCGGCGGCATCCATTAGTTTGTGCGCTCTCTCCTGCTCGTCCGCGAAGCCTTACACGGGGCCGCTTCCGCCCCACACGACCGCCGACGGGCATTTCTGCAATACGGATACATCGACGCCGCCTATCCGCGACACGATGCTCGCGGATTCCCTGGTGGGCACGGAACGCACGCAGGTCTACCCGCTTCCGATCGCCCGCGGAAATGAATACCTCTGGGCGGATTCCTCGAAATCCAGCGCGGCATGGATCGGGCACGCGACTTATTACCTCCGCATTCACGGCACGGGAATCCTCACGGACCCGATTTTTAGCGATCGCTCCTCGCCCGTCTCCTTTTATGGCCCTAAACGCGCGACTCCTCCGGGGCGTTCCCTTGATTCGCTTCCTCCCGTGGATCTGGTGCTCATTTCGCACGATCATTACGATCATCTGGATAAAGCGAGCATTAAGCGGATTCACAAAAAATATCCGCGGGCGAAATTCGCCGTGCCGCTCAAAGTCGGCGACATCCTCCGCGGCTGGGACATTCCGGATAGCCTGATCATTGAACTCGACTGGTGGGGCCGCGCCCCGTTCCGCGATTTTGAGCTCACCTTCGTGCCTGCGCACCATACGAGCCGCCGGGGCGTTTTCGCGAGCAGCAGAAACCTTACGCTATGGGGCGGCTGGGTGGTCGAATCGCGCGGGAAAAAGTTCTGGTTCGCCGGGGATCTGGCGATGGGCGATGGATCGTATTACAGGGAGATTGCAGATAAATTCTCACCCATGGACGCTTGCTTTTTGCCGATCGGCGGCTATGAACCGAGCCGTTACACGCGCGTGCACATCAGCCCGCGTCAGGCCGTGCAGCTCCATAAGACCGTGGGCTGCAAGGAATCGCTCGCGATGCACTGGGGAACGTTCGGAATGACTTTCGAGAAACTGGAAGCTCCCCCGAAGGACCTCGCCCGCGCCCGCAGGGAACTCGGAATCGCGGACAGCGCATTCCGCGCGTTGCGCCACGGAGAAATCGTGGAGATAATGAAGTGAAAAACAGGCGTGCGGCAATCCATTTGGCACGGCGGGCCGGGTTCCGGGTCAAGCCAGGTCCCGCATCAAGTGCTGGATGGCGTGGAACGGCGCCGGGGATCTGTGCCAAAAAATGTCATACTTTCTATGTTTAATGGAGACTGGGAGATATCCCGGTAAAACTTTTAGTTCAAGGATTCCGCAATGGCTAATGAAAATCGTCCCGTCCGCGTCCGCTTCGCACCGAGCCCCACAGGTTACCTCCATGTGGGCGGCGCGCGCACCGCTCTTTACAATTACTTCTTTGCGAAGGCGACGGGCGGCACTTTTTACCTGCGTATCGAGGACACCGACCGCAAGCGTTATAACGAAGCCGCGCTCAAGGACCTGATGCGCGACCTCAAGTGGCTCGGACTCCAGTGGGACGAAGGCCCCGGTTGCGAGGGCAGCGTCGGTCCGTATTTCCAGAGCGAACGCCTTGACATTTACCACGAACAGATCAAGAAACTCCTGGACTCGGGCGATGCCTATTACTGCTTCTGCACCGAGGAACGCCTGCAGGAAGTCCGCAAGGAACAGGAACAGTCCGGCGTCGCCGTGACGGGCTATGACCGCCACTGCCGCGACATTCCGCGCGAAGAGGCCGAGAAGCGCATCGCCGCGGGCGAGAAGGCCGTCATCCGCCTCAAGGTTCCGCTCACGGGCGTGACCGCTTTCGAAGACAAGATCCGCGGGCACATCGAATATAAGAACGAAGTCCTCGACGACCTCGTGCTCATCAAGCGCGACGGGTTCCCCACGTACCATTTCGCAAGCGTCGTGGACGATCATCTGATGGGGACGACGCACGTTCTCCGCGGCGACGAATGGATCAGCTCCACGCCCAAACACGTTCTTCTGTATAAAGCGTTCGGCTGGGAAGCTCCGGTATGGTGCCACCTTCCGGTGATTCTCGCCGCGGGCGGAGGCAAGCTTTCCAAGCGCAAGGGCGCCGCGTCCGTCGGCGATTTCCGTGACCTGGGCTACCTTCCCGAGACGCTTTTGAACTTCCTCGCGCTCCTTGGCTGGAACCCGGGCGGAGACCGCGAAGTGATGAGCGTTCAGGAAATGATTTCCGCGTTCACGCTCGACCGCATCAATCCGAAGGAAGCCGCCTTCGACGAAAAGAAACTACAGTGGATGAACGGCCAGCATATCCGTCTAAAGGATGACGCGTTTCTGCTTGATGTGATGAAGAAGGGCCTCGCTGAAAAGGGCATTGACGTTTCCGGCGCGCCGGAGGCGCGCCTCAAGGAAATCATCGGACTTCTGAAGCCGCGTGCTCACTTTCTGCAGGACATTCCGAACACCGCCGTGTATTTCTTCCGCGCTCCTACGGAGTACGAGGAGAAGGCAAAGGCGAAGCAATGGGGCGCGGGTTCGCGCACTATCGCGCGTGCGGTCCGCGAGGAGATGATGGCTGTGGAACCGTTCACTTCCGCGAACATCGAAGCTGCGTTCAACGCCCTTACGCAGAAGCGGAACTGCAAGCTCGGCGATCTCGTGGGCGCCGTGCGCCTCGCCGTGTCCGGTGTGAGCGCCGGTCCCGGCCTGTGGGAACTTTTCGAATCCGTGGGCAAGAACGAAGTCATCAGACGCATTGCCGCCGCGGAACCTTTCATGCAGGAATGATTTTGACGAATGAAGCGGTTCTTTACACATAAAGTGGCATTGATGAACCTCTTCTGCCGTGAGTGCAGGGGCGTTTCTCCCCATTCCATAATGGCGCGCGAGCCTTTCTCCATAAGGGGCGGCGTGCAGCCGCATGTTCCGCTTCTGTGCGTGTGCGATGTGTGCGGTGGGGATTATCTCACGTTCACGCAGCGTTTCGCGTTCACCACCGGGAATCAGGACGGCGAACATTATGCGAAGATTCTCGGCAGGAACCGCCTCCTCCCCGGCGACTGGCTGTATGTGAAGGGCAACCGCCGCCCCGGCAAGATCAAGAGCATGTTCCACACGGATAAGGAAGATATCATCGATATTAATTACGGTGACGGTCCCGAAGAAAAGATTATCCGCAAATATGATGAGGCGGAGGATTCCGCTCCGGCGTATGGCTACCGTCTGCTTCCCGCGCAATGCGCGGAAACGCTTATCGGGGATCCGGTGTATCATGTGCTCCGCGACAAGTGCGGAATAGCCGTCGGCATTGTCAAGGATGGCGATAAAGATAAATTAGCTGTACTTCTGGAAGACGGCACGCTCCTTTTTATCACGCTTCCGGAATCCGCGCAGACCGTTCCCGGAGGCTTGCTCGCGGATGCTGTACAGAAGAAACTGGATGAGAATTTTCCGGAAACGCGCGCCTTGTTGCATATAAAAGTAAATGAGGGGGCCGTTTTTTTACAGGGTTCCCTTCCGAATTATCCTTTGCGCCGGAATGTTCTGCAGATGGTGGAAGGGATACCCGGCGTGTGCGGGACTGTTGATTTCCTGACGGTGAATCCGCGGATGAAAGTGCCGGATGAAGATCTGCAGGAAGCGGCTCTGCGCATTTTAGAAGATCCATCGAATGCCGTATTCAATTATTCCCTGTCGGTGAAGAACGGCATTTTGCAAGTGAATGGCTTTTACATTCATGAAAGCGTGTATGCGGAAATGGCAAGGAAGTTCTCGGAACTGGAAGGCCTTTGCGATCTGATCCTCCTTCTGGAACAGATTCCGCCGGAGACGGCGACGATGCACCAGCTCGCTATTTCCGTATCGATGACTTTGCGGGAAAATCCCAAGATGAAGGACAGCGCCGTGCGCGTATCCGCTCTGGATGACGCCCTTATTCTCGAAGGGCGCGTCGTTTCTGTTCTGCAGAAGAGCATTGCGGCTTTCCTCGCAAAAAATTCAACGAAAAAAATAAAGCTTGTAAACAAGCTGAGGGTAATTCATTCCTAAGGAGATCCTTATGGTAGCGGTAGGCAAAAAGCAAACGGAAAGCAAAGCGAAATCGACTTACTCTAAGTTGAATACGCTCAAGGCCCGCCTTGAAGATTGTCATCATCCGGCGACCATTGCGGAACTTGCCGAATTCATGGAATGTAATCCGCGGACGATTTTCCGTTATTTCGATACATTGAAAAAAGAAAACTGCGGGTTTCGTGCGACCAGAGACGATCCGTATCGCTACTTTATACAGAAAGAAACGGTGAAGCGCCCGGATCCGGTCGTGCGCCTTTTGGAAACCGTGGATTCTCATTTATCCGCCGCTGCGGAAATTCCTAGCTCAAAACTTGTGCGCCGCGCAATCTCGATGCTCAAGGGAGCCGAAGGCGCCGGGACTGTGAATGAAGCCATGACGCTCGATTCGGATTTCATCGTTGATCTCGGCCCGTTTTCCGAATATGATCCGTCCGCGAACGGTCGCGATGCGCAGGAACGTAATATTGACAAGTATTTGGATGCCATTAAACACCGCGCATTTTTGAATGTCACTTATGATGTGGCGACTAAAGGCATTACGCAAGAGTTGCTTTTAAAGCCGCTTAAGCTTATTTTGCGCATGGGAATCCTTTACCTCGCTGCCGTGGATGATGCGGTCGGCAAGACGAAGCTCTTCGCCGTGAAGCGCATCAAACGCTTTAATTTTACCGGGAAATACTTTTCGGAAATAGAGTTCAATGCCATGGACTTCTACAAATTTTGTTTCGGTAAGTTCGGTCCGCAGGGCGATGGTAAGAAGATCAAGCTCTTGATAACTGTCAAGGCTCCGTGGCTTGAGGCGCAGATCCGGGAATCGCATTTCAATCCGCCTGTGAAAATCAAGAAGCAGAACCCGATGGTGGCTGAGCTTACTTTGTACGATTCCCCCGATCTGCGTTCCTGGCTCCTGAGCATTCTTCCTTATATTGAAATTCAGGAGCCGGCTTCGCTCAAAGCAGAGCTGAAAGATCTCGTCAAAAAATCACTGGAAGCATTATGATTTCTACGCATCTGTCCGATTTCACGTTTGAGTTCCCGAAGGAATTGATTGCGAGCCGTTCGCCCGGAAAAGGCAAGACGCACATTCTGCACTGCCCGAAGGATGGCAAGGGACCACTTGAAATTGTGCCTGCGCCGAAGATCATCGACTTTTTCAACCCCGGCGATTGTATCGTGGTGAACAATACGAAGGTGATTCCCGCCCGTCTTTTCGGTGAAACGGAACACGGCGGCCAGGTGGAAACCCTGCTTGTGCAGGCGCTTTTCCCCGATGAATCCGGCAAGGCGCGCTGGGAATCCTGGGTGCGCCCGGGCAAGGCGTTCCAGGTCGGCCGCACGCTTGAAATCGCCGGCGTGAAGACGACGGTCGAATCCATCAAGGAAGACGG
>JBAYFD010000086.1:0-7233 GCA_041667365.1 Fibrobacteraceae bacterium
AATGGAGGGAATGGTGACCGTGGTAGCAACTCTTCTCACTTAGGACCGAGTAATGTCAAAAGGACGGTTGGATAGGACCTGTTTCGCGTGTTGCCTGAACAAGAACTTCTAATTTCCTTTTCTCACAAGGCGGCATCGTTTTTGCTGTCTTTAATGCTCACTTTTTGTTTCCCTGTCATAATGCGCCGTCCGGCCTTGAGAGCCGCCTTCCCGTGCTTTTTATTTTTTTATACTTGCAGTGGAGGTTTTTGGCGTTATGAATTCCCCACGCAGTAAAGATTGTCATTCCGAGCGCGGAAAGCTCCGCGATGAAGTCTATACGGAGATGATGCTCGCGCAGGCGAGGCTTTCCAAGGATCGGAACACGAAGATGGGCGCGGTGCTTGTCTCCGGCGACGGCCGCGTGCTGAGCACGGGGTACAACGGCGCTCCCGCAGGCTTCGACGATGCGACGATTCCCTATACGCGCGAAAAGCAGGTGCTCGCTTACGACCTCCTTGACGCGGATACGGACGAGGCCATCGAACATCACGAATTCGAATGCAACAAGTATCCGTTCATGGTCCATGCGGAAATCAATGCGCTCCACTATGCGCGCGGCAAGGTCCCGCCCGATTCCAAGCTTTACGTGATCGGCTTTCCGTGCGAACGCTGCGCCCTGGATGTCGCTCTCGCGGGCGTTTCGGAAGTGTTCGTCACCAAGGATGATTACGATCCGAAGTCGATGCTCAACAACAGCCGCGACACCGCTTACTATATGTTCGCCCAGGCGGGGATTGTCGTTACTCTCTGCGGAAGGCGCATCCGTCCGGTGATTTCCAGGCCTCGTCGGTAGAACCCGTTGCGGCTGGGTTGCTTTGTTATGCTTGGGATGGTATGAATATTATTGCCCTTCCGGAATCGCTTGACTGCGGAAGCGTCCCTGCTTGCGGACGTTCCTGCGTGCGTGCGGTCTCTAAAACGGATTTGACGCTTGACGGGTCCGCGCTGCGGAGCGTGGATTCGGCGGGAAAGGCTTTTCTTGTTTCCCTGCTGAAAATTTCAGAGAGATCCGGGCATTCGCTTGTGCTGCGCGGCTTTTCGCCGGAGCTGAAAAAGGAACTGTCCTCGATTCCCGTGCCGGAAATTCCTGCTAAGGAAAATGCGGCATCCTACAATTTTTTTGAAAGCGTCGGCGCCGCCGTGCTTTATGTGTTCGAGGATGTGAAGGCGGTGGTGTACCTGCTTTGCGAGTCGATCTACTGGAGCACGCTCGGTCATTTCGACAAGGGTCGCCAGCCCTTTGGGGGCACGGCGCAGCAGATGCTCCGCCTCGGGACCGAAGCGACGGGTATCGTGTTCACGCTTGTTTTTCTCATTGCGCTTACGCTTGCGCTCCAGAGCGCGATTCAGCTGGAGATGTTCGGCGCGGGAGTCTATCTCGCAAAGGGCGTGGGCGTGCTGATGTTTGCGGAAATCGGTCCGCTCGTCGCCGCCATTATTCTCGCGGGGCGTTCCGGGAGCGCGGTCACGGCGGAAATTTCGAGCATGGTCGTTTCGGAGGAAGTCAAGGCGCTCCGCACGATGGGCATCCATCCGGTGCAGTATCTGGTGCTTCCTCGGTTCCAGGCGATGAGCGTCGCTGTTCCGCTCCTTGCGTTCGGCGCGAGCATCGTGGGGTGTTTCGCCGGACTTCTCGTCGCTTTCTTCTATTCCGGCGTCGCGCCCGGAATTTATATGTCGGAACTCCGTTCGACGCTCGCGCTTCCCCTGCTTCTGAAATGTCTTTTCAAGTCCCTCGTGTTCGGCTGGATCATCGTTCTCCTCGCGTGTCAGAAAGGCCTTTCCGTGCACGGCGGTGCTGATGCCGTGGGCCGTGCGACGACATCCTGCGTGGTGTTCTCCATTTCTGGAATCATTCTTGCGGACGCCCTTTTTTCGTTCATCTTTTATTGAGGCGGCGAATGGAAAGCGTGCTGCGCGTGAGTCATCTGAAAGCCGGTTACGGTAAGCACGTCGTGCTGAACGACGTGTCCTTTGAAGTCGCGCCGCGCGAGATCCGCATTATCCTGGGGACTTCGGGCTGCGGCAAGTCTACGCTTCTGAACAACATCCTCGGGCTGGAACGTTCTTTTTCCGGGACGATCGCGTTCTGGGACAAGGAACTCCGCGCTGGCATTGATCTCGTTCCGGATTCCGTGCGCACGCGCATGGGCGTGCTGTTCCAGGGCGGAGCGCTCCTTTCGAGCCTTTCCGTCTTTGATAACGTGGCGCTTCCACTCAAGCTGCACTGCCCCGGACTTTCGGACGACGTTGTGCGCGAAATGGTCGCGGATGCCCTTGAAAAAGTCCATTTGCTGCACGCGTTTCACAGGCTTCCGTCGGAACTTTCCGGCGGTATGCGCAAGCGTGCCGCGCTCGCCCGGGCAATCGTCCTCGAACCGGAGCTTCTCTTTTGCGACGAACCTTCTGCGGGTCTGGACCCGGTGACGAGCCGTTCCTTGGATGATCTGCTTCTGGAGCTCCGCGATGTGCTTGGCGTGTCCATCGTCATCGTGACGCATGAGCTCGCGAGCATCAAGGCGATCGGGGACCGGGTTCTTTTTCTGCATAAGGGCGACGTACTGCTGGACGGTACGCTTGACGAAGGACTGTCTTCGCAGGTCCCGGAAATCAAGGATTTCTTCGCGCGGGTTTCTCGCGCCGCCGCGGCAGGAGCCACCTGCTATCGTTTTAATTTTGAGGAGGATCGCTGATGGAAACGACCCGTACGGAACGTATCCGGTTAGGCATCTTTTTGACGGTGCTTTTCCTGGGCGCCCTCGCGTTCATCATCTATGTCGTGGGGCAGCGAGTGATGGTCAGTAACGACTCGTATTATACGGTGTTCTCCGAGTCCGTCGAAGGACTCACCAAGGGCGCGAAGGTGATGCTCAACGGTATCGACGTCGGGCACGTGACGAAGATCGAGGTGAACAAGGACAGCCTCCATCAGGTGATCGTGCATTTCGATGTCTTGGACGGCACGCCGATCAAGACGGGCACCCGCGTGAATCTCACGGGGGGCATTTCGCTCACGGGTCTCCGCTACCTGCTTCTCTCGGGCGGCGATGTGCGCGAAGCGGATGTCGCGCCGGGAGCGCTCGTTCCCGCGGGCAGGAGCTTTATGAAAGAAGTCACGGGCCAGGCGGAGGAACTTGTGTACAAAGTGGAAACCGCGCTCAACCAGACGAACAATCTGCTCTCGGATGAAAATATCCGGCATATATCGTCTTCGCTTGTAAAACTCGATTCCATGATGACGGAGGCTCAGCTCATCGTGCACGAGAACCGCAACGCCATTGCGAAAGTCCCCAAGGATCTCGATTCCCTGATCGGCGAGACGCATCAGGTCGTGAGCTCCTTCAAGGAACAGAAGGTCGCGGAGAAGCTGGGCAATACGCTTACCAGCCTGGATTCCCAGGTGACGAAACTAGACCTCGACGGCATGGCCGCGTCTATGGACAAGGCTTCGCGCTCCATCGAACGCCTCACGCGCCGCGTGGACATGACCGTGTACCGCAATCAGGATGACATCAACAACGCCGTGCATGATTTGCGCACGACGATGGAAAACTTGAACGAACTCAGCCGCGCGCTCCGCGATAATCCTTCGCTTTTGCTGCGCTCTAAGGAAACGAAGGGCTTCTGATGAAATATTTATACGCAATGATTGCCGCTGCGTGCCTCGCCGGGTGCGCTTCCGTCGCCCCGTCCCATTATTACCAGCTGCATTACACGTCGCAGGCGAAGTCTTCGCATGCGCCTTATCCGTATTCGGTCGTGATGCGTACTCTGGATGCGCCCGATGTCTATTCGCGCACGAACATCGTGTACCGCGCTTCGGAATACGAAGTCGCTTTCTACAGCGATTATCTGTGGGCGGATAAGCCGGCGCGCCTCGTCGGAAACGCGCTTTTCGATCATCTGGACCGGGAGAATCTTTTCCGCGAGTTTTCGCGCACGGCGGGCGATGCCGCTCCGGATTACGAACTCGGCGGGGAACTCCGCGAAATTGAGGAAGTCCTGGCGGATTCCGGGAAAAAGGCGTCCGCGCGGCTGGTGCTGATTTATACGCTCAAGAAATTCGATACGCAGAAGGTGCTGTGGTCGCAGAAGTTCGAATCCGAGGAACAGATGCCGGAGCGTTCGCCGGATGCGTTCCTCAGGTGTGAATCGGAAATGCTCCGCGATATAAACGTGCGCGCGGCGCAGGCGCTCGACAGCGTGTTCGCCGCTATGCCTCAGGGAAAATCCGATGAGGATGGACGGGCGTTCCATTCCGGGATGCCCGCGGCGACGGCGACTCCGGAAAATCAGGATATTCCCGCCCCTTCGGATTCGGGCCTGCAGACCGCTCCGTAGCCGGCTGTGTTTTTAAAAAAGAAAACGGACTCCGCATGGAGCCCGTTTTTAATTTATATGCGCATTAAATCGCCGGTTTCTGTGTCTTGAAAATTTCCTGATAGGCTTCCTTGGAAATTCTCTTGTAGCCGGTGATGATCGTCCCGAACTGATAATATGCGGAATCGCCTTTCACCTGCATTGAAAACGGCATGTCTATGGAATTCTTTCCGGTCAGGACCCCGCCATCGATGTGCGCCGAGAGGTCTCCGTTCACGTTGCGGATGGTGTACTGGTTGTCCCCGGCCTTGATGACTTCGAAGATGAGGTTGTCGTCACCTTGCCAGTAGCCGAGGAAGGATGCTTCCGCTTTGGAGGAGCAACCGCCGAAGAAAGAGGCGGCGAGGAATAAAATGGTGAGAGTCAGGACCTTTTTCATAGTGCCTGTAAAATAGTATTTTTGCTTTTGAAATGCGTATGCTTTCCCTGTTGCCGCTGTTCATCGCGGTCCTGTTTCTCGCGCTTATCGCGTACCTCATCCGGGAAGACTGTGCCCGTCCGGCGCCGATGTTCCCTGCGCATGCTGCCGCGGCGATTTCCTTTCCCGATAACTCATTGGCTTCGGCGCGTTCCTGGAGCGAAAATGACGTTCACAGGCTGCTGCTGCATAGCACATCGCGTAAATCGGGCGTGTATGTCTCGAAGCTAGACCCGGCGCTGGATTCCGCAGCCGTGGTCGTCGTCGCCGTTTATCATCACATTCTCGGATATTCCTACAAGCCTGTCATTACGAGCGGAAATGACTACCCGTGGCATGTCCGGAACTCGATGCATTATCAGAACAAGGCGCTCGATTTCCGCATCGTCGACGTCCCCTGGGAAAAACGTGAAATCGTGGTGCGGGAAGTCCAGAACGCGCTCCGCGGTCGCTTCCGCGTGCTGTGGGAATCGCCGGGGAAAGAGGGCGAGCATCTTCATGTGGAGATGCTCCACTAGTTTATATGTAATGCTATAATACGAAACGGAAAATCTGAACGACGGGGATGAGCCCGATGGCGATGAAATTGCCGATCATCGCTTTTTTGTACAGACTGTGGCCCATCGCCGAGAATTTGAACGCATCGTGAAAGACGAATGTCCAGACGATCGCGCAGGGCAGGAGCCCTATGCGCAGGAGCCGGGATGCTTCGCCGAACATGACGTTCATAAGACCGCCGATAAGGACGATGAGAATTACCGCCCACAGAACGGCTGTCGCGATGAGAATGAATTTCTGTTTTGATGAAAACATCCGGAAAGCGAGTGGAAAACTATTGCTCTGATTGCTCATTGTGCATCCTTGCAGCAGCGGAACCCTACGAAATGGTACTGGTTCTGCGGGTAGAAGCTGTACTTGTTTTCGAGGCAGGAACTCGCGTTGTTGGAATCCCATGACCCTCCGGCGACAAGGTAATAATTTTCATGTCCTTTGCTCGGCGTCGCGGTCCATTCCCACATATTGCCGTTCATATCGTACATGCCGTACCAGCTGCGGCACTGTTCCTTGCGCCCGGAGCGTTTCGACGAATTCGTGTTTGTATTGCATTTGGTCTGATTATAGGAGCTGCCGTAGGAGTAGCGGAGTCCGTCCTTGCCGCGGCAGGCTGACTGCCATTCGACGATGGAGCAGAGACGCTTGCCGGACTGTTCGCAGATGCGTTCCGCCTGCTCGTGCGATACCATGTCCTTGGGTTCCGCATCGGAGGCATTCGGGTATTCGTAGGCGTCGACGCATACGGTGCGGCTGCCGACGGGTACGGGGTAGGCGTTCTTGCCGCATACGTTATCGCTCGCCATGTCATAATGCGCGCTCTGCCAAGGACTGAAATTCCCTGCTGAATCCTGCGCGCGGAAGAATACGTCGCCGGTCTTGTTGTATGTCACAACTTCGGATGCCGGTTGTGAATGAAGCGTGTCGCCGATGGAAAGGAAGGTCGCGCAATGGATTTCATCGCATTCGACCTTGAGTGGAATGGGGGCGTAGTAGCGGCCGGCCGGGGGAACGATGGAAGCCTCGGGCGGGATTGAATCTGTTTTTTTAGGAGGTTCCGGCGGGAGCGCCGCGGAAGAACTTTGTTCTACCGCGCTCGAAGGCTGCTTGGCGGCTGTGGATTTCCCTTTGTTTGTGTTCTTGGCGCGTGCGAGGCTATCGGCGGCGCGGAGGCTGTCCGCGCGGCGTGCGCTGTCGAGCTTCGCCTGCACGAGCTTTGCGCTGTCTTCGGCGGAAAGCTGTCCGAGGCGCGCGAGACTGTCAAGCCGCGCGCGATCCGTTTCCTGAGCGAGGGTCGCGAGGCTGTCTGCGACGGCTTGTTTGCGGAGCGCCGCTTCCTTGTAATTTTTGAGTTCGCACTGCATGACGAAAAGCGCCGCGAGGAGAAGCAGCATCAGGACGAGAATGATGATCCGCTTCGGCTTTTTGTTCTGCTTTTCCTGTTCGTCTTCTTTGGAATTTTCGCGGGCTTGATTTTCTGCCATAAGAATTCCCCTGCGTTATGTTATTGTTCGGCTTCTTCCACTGCGGAACTTTTGTCCGTGCTTTCGAAAAGATCGTGCCAGTGACGTTTGATTTCCGCTTCAAGTTCCTGCGGGCTGAGCTTGCGGCGGAGCGTCGTGCGGTAGGCGATGGAGATGTAGCCCGTCTCTTCCGAGACGACGATGACCATCGCGTCACATTCCGAGGCGAGCGCTTTCGCCGCGCGGTGGCGCATACCGAGCCCGGAGTCCTGTTCCGAGGTGAGGGAGGGGAGCGGGAGAATGCAGCCTGCGGCGACGACGCGGCGGCTGTTCAGAATGACTGCCCCGTCGTGGAGCGCGGAATTGGGAAAGAACAGC
>JBAYFD010000087.1:0-7182 GCA_041667365.1 Fibrobacteraceae bacterium
ATGAAAAGAGCGATCCCAAGCTGCGGCGTGAACCATCGCAATAATTTGTGCGAAAAAAACATATAGGCGAGAAGGGGGTGAACCGGATTTAGAAGCGGCAGGTAAGAATGCAGATAATTGTAATTCGCGCGTCCGATGCGCACCTTGCGGCGGTATTCGCCGGTGCCTTCCTTGGACGTCTGTTCCGTTCCGATCGCACTCGGGACGAATGTGCAGAGGCCGCCTTTGGCAAGGACATTAACCGTAATGAAAAAATCATCCATCACGCTTTTCCTGACGGGGAGCTGCGTGTAAAGCTTATTGCGGATGGCGTAGAGGGCGCCGTTCCCGCCGATAAGAAGATCCAAACGGCCTTCAAACTTCTTGATTTCCGATTCCAGATCCCAGTAGGAGCTTTCGCCTTGTCCGAGGGCGCTCGCGCTCGTATCCGAAAGAATCAGGTGCCCGCACACGCAGCCGATTTTAGGATCGCGGAACGGAGCGACTAGTTTGCGTATGACGTTCGGGAAGAACATCGTGTTCGCATCGGAAAAAATGAGGAACTCCCCCGTGGCCGCTTTCTGCAGGCGGTTGAGCATCGCGGCCTTGCCTGCGTTCTTCTCCGCCTTTACAAGCGTGATTCCCCGGTCCGCGTAACGCGCGACGATTTCCGCGGTACGGTCCTTGGAACCGTCGTCCCCGATGAGAATCTGCATTCTGTCCTTAGGATAGTCAATCGCAAGAAAATTCTGGATTTTCTTCTCGATGACGGATTCTTCGTTAAACGCCGAGATGAGCAGCGAAACAGCCGGGAGATAAGGTTCCCTGGAATCCGCGGGATCCCGGCGACGGCGGAAAAGTTCGCTCAAAAACGGGAGCGTGACCGGAAACAGGACATAGCAATGCACAAGGAGCAGCAGAATCAGCCAAAAGGCAATTTCCAGAGGCGAAAAATTCATTCCGTTATCCAGTCCTTTTCTTTTTGCAGACATTCGAACAGAAAAAGGCGAAGTTCATCTGGCTCGAGCATACGCGTAAGCGTGAGAATGGAAAGCCCCTTCGGGGAAATAAGGACAAACGAAGGAACACCGTTCAATTCCCAGACATCCGTGACGCAGCGCTCCACTGTTTTATCCCGCCCATCGCAAGCGACATGCGCCTGGGAATCCACATTCAGCCGCACCGGATGAAAACGCGTGTTCAGAATCTTTGAAACGGCATTGTCCATAAATGCGTTCGCCTCCATGATTTTGCAGGGGACGCACCAATCCGCATAAAGGTCAACAAATATCAGTTTGTGATCTTTTTTTGAAGCGGCAAGCGCTTCGGAGTATTTTTCCCAATGCACTTTCGGAGCCGGCGTATCGTCTTTAGCACAAACGAGCGAAGCGAATAAGATTATCGCGCACAGCGGAATCCTGTAATTCATCAGCGGGGTCCTCCGGGAGGAGGGGGCGGCGGAACATCGCGGCGGATGGGCGCCCCGGGAATCTTCGCCGGTCTGTGCGGAGCCCGGGGCACAGTGACGCCCTGCTGCATGGAAAGCGAATCCAGCCGGTCGGAAACCGCGTTCTGAAATGGTTCCCAGGCATCCGGATCGCGCTTCATTTTCGCTATCGCGGAATCGAACGTCACCGCGGTATAACCGTATTTCTTTAAAACTTCAGTGCGGGCGATGCGCGCGGCAGGGGCGGTCTCGCCGAACTCTATCGATGCGACGCGCAGGTCCACATAAGCGTTCACAAGCGTCCCGTCCGCGGGCGTAGGTTTGTGACCGCACCCGGCGAAGATCGCAAGCGCAAGGAGCAGCAGACTATTTGCTATCGTCGACCGCATTTTCAAACAGACCATCCACATATTCGGCCTTGCTGAAAGGCACGAGCTGATCTATACGTTCGCCCATTCCCACCCAGCGAATGGGAATCTTGAGCGCGCCGGCGATGCCGAGAAGCGCGCCTCCGCGGGCAGTGCCGTCAAGTTTTGTCACGACGAGTCCCGTGAGCGGAAAACTCTGATTGAAAATTTTCGTCTGATTGATGGTGTTCTGCCCCGTATTGCCGTCGATCACGAGCCACACGTCCTGCGGATAAGCGGGATCGAGCTTTTTCATGACGCGGACGATTTTGCGGAGCTCCTCCATCAAATAATCTTTGTTCTGCAGGCGGCCTGCGGTATCAATGAGCACAATGTCGCACCCGCGCGCCTTGGCGGCTTCGCAGGCATCGAACGCGACAGCCGCAGGGTCGGAACCTTCCTCGTGACGCACGAACTCGGCGCCCGAGCGTTTCGCCCAGACTTCAAGCTGCTCGATGGCTGCGGCGCGGAACGTATCCGCTGCGGCGAGAAGAACCTTGTGTCCCTCGTCCTTGAAGCGCTGCGCGAGCTTCCCGATCGTCGTCGTCTTGCCCGCGCCGTTCACTCCGATCACGAGAACCACGTGCGGATTTCCGCGGAGCGTAAACTGCGGAGGATCGGCGAGGAGCCGTTCCGCCTCGGAGCGGAGAATGTCAAGGATCTCCTTCTGCGAAAGGGATTTGCCGAGGGCGGCTTCGCGCAAGGCATCCGTAAGGAGAAAGGCGGAATCCGCGCCCACATCAGCTTTGATGAGGCGCTCTTCCAGGTCCTCGAGCATTTCGTCCGTGACCTTGCCCGTGCCAGCGATACCGCGGAGTTCCCCGAGGAGCGCTTCGCGCGTCTTCGAAAGACCGCTCTTGATGACGGAAAGAAAATCCATGATCAGAACACGTTCTTCACCGCATCGACAAGGCCGTAAGCGGTGGCTTCGTCAGCGGACATAAAGTTATCACGCTCCGTGTCGCGCTCGATTTCCTCAAGCGTCTTGCCGCAGGAACTCGCGAGGATCTTGCTCGTGATGCCGCGGATGCGGAGCATTTCCTCCGCCTGGATCTTGATGTCGCTCGCAGGGCCGACCATTTCTCCCTGGATGAGCGGCTGGTGAATCATGATGCGCGCGGAGGGCCACGCATAGCGCTTGCCCTTCTCTCCTGCGCAGAGGAGAACCGCACCCATGGACGCGGCCTGTCCGCAGCAGACGGTAACCACGTCGCTCTTGATGGAATTCATGCAGTCAAAAACCGCAAGTCCGCTGGAAATGACGCCGCCCGGGCTGTTGATGAGAAGCGTGATGTCCTCGTGATTCAAGGAATCGAGGTACAGCATCGCCTTCACAAGCTTCTCCGCGCTGTCGTCATCGACGGGACCCCACAAAAAGAGGCGGCGGTTCTTCGCGAGATATTCATCCGCAAGCTTCACAAATTCGGGCTTCTTGTCCTGTTCCTTTTCCTTCTCGTTATCCGCTTTCATAAAATCTCCAAATAAAAAGGCGAGTGTTCTTTTATCGCCTTTAATTTAAAAAATTTCATCGCTCCCCAAAACCGGGCTTCCTTATAAAGCCCCATTATCGGCAGCAACAGCCTTAAAAATCCGGGGTTACCGTTCTTCCGTGACCACGCGGATGTCGGGGAGAGAGCGGTGTTCCCCGGCGACGTCAAGACCGTAACCCGCTACGAACAAATTATCGATCGTGAATCCCTTGTAGTCCGCTTCAAAGGCGACTTCGCGGCGGGCGGGTTTATCCAGCAGCACACAGCTTTTGACGCTTGCGGCGCCCATTTCCTTTACACGCCCGGAAAGTTCCTTGAGCGTATGGCCCGTATCCAGAATATCATCGATCAGAAGCACCCGGCGCCCTTTCACATTCAAATTCTCCAGACCCGAAAAAGTCACCGTGCCGCAGGACACGCAGCCGTTCCCGTAACTCGAGGATTTCACGAATGCGATTTCAGGATCCGTACCCACCGCGCGCACAAGGTCCGCGACGAACACGAAAGCGCCCGTGAGCACGCCCACATAAAGGTCGCAAGGGTACGCGCGGAGCTCTTCCGCAAGCGCCACCACCCGCTTATGGATCTCATCAGCGGAAATAAGCGGCACCCCGGAAACTTTGTACGTCATTTCACCGCCGGGCGTGCAAAGTTGAGCCAGTCGAACATCGGCACAAGACCGGCGAGCTCCCCGGAGGGATTCTTCAAATACTTGCGGTAAGTCTCGAACGCCTGATTTTCAAGCGTCGTCTTGTCAATGTACAGATGAAGCCAATCCGCCATCGAAATCAGGCCGGTGATATGCTTCACCGCATTCGCATCCGGAGCCCCCGAAACGTCCGCGATGAGCTGCGAAAGCTTCTTGTGGAACATGCGTCCCGTGCCGCCGAACGAGAAATTCGTGCGGAGCGCCGTCGCCTCTTTCACGAGAGCTTCCGTCTCGCGGAGGACCTCATCGCTGTGCGCCTTGAGGTATTCCAGGGCGAGATTATGGATCTTCGCATTGATTTCAAGGCTCAGGCACTTGCGCATCGTATCCGTGAGCGTATGATCCTGATCGGCGAGGGAATCCACGGTGAGGCCGTGCTCCACCGCGAAGCCGTTGAAGCTCGCGGTGACTTCTTCCAGATGCTCGCGGGTCAGAAGCTGATTGATCTTCTGAAGCGAATCGCTCATCAGGTCGCGCATGCGCACCAGGTAGGCATCCGGAAATTTTGTCTTGAGTTCATCAAAAGTGAGATTCGGATTCACGACGAACGGGAAATCGCCTTCCAGCGAGCCCTTGAACGCGACGATATTCACGCGGCCCATATTGTCAGTGATGACAAGAATTGTCGCTTCCATTTTTTCGTCCAGGGCCGTGTCGCGGAACGAAGCGCGCACCATCGTCTGGTGCCTGCGCGTCGCGATTTTCGTTGCCGTAATGCGTTTGTCCGCATTCACCGCGATGGCGTCAAGCCCGAGATGATAAATCACCGCCTGTTCCGCCATCAGCTTGAGCGCCACGGGGACATCCGGCAGCGCCCACGCCTTGAAAATCTGTTCACCCGTCATCTTGCGTTCATTCGAAGTAGCGCAGGCGAGTATTGCAAGGAACTCCGTGCGCACCGCGTGATGATCGGCGAGGAACGGCTTCAGCAGTTCCATCGCGCGGTCCGCATATCGCATATTCTGCACCGGTTCCAGACCTTCGATGTCATTGAAGAACCAGCCGCAGCTGGTGAAGCTAAACATGCAGAACTTCTGCGATTCCAGGAGCCGGAGCGCATCCGTGCGGTTCTGCGCCACGGACGGATTTTTGAGAATCCCGGCGAGGAACGCGTCACGCTTGCCCGTATCTTCGGGGCGCACGAGCACCTCCGCATAACGGTTGCGCGCTTCCCACGGGTCAAGAATGGAAAGCTTGGGAAATTCACGGACAAAAACCGTGTCCGCCTTGCCTTTCAAAAAGTTCATCGCATCGCGGAGCGGCGTGCGCCATTTCTGATTCCAGCCGGGGCCGCCGCCGGTCGAGCAGCCGCAATCGCGGTACCAGCGCCCGACGCCATGCGCGCAGCTCCACGCAGAGCCTTCGGAATAGACGTTCTTGAGCTTCACCTCGAACTGCGGCGGAAATTCTTCGCGGTACCAGCCGAAGTTCACCGGAATCATCTTGTGATCCGGAGCGTAATGATTGTAGAGCCACGCGGCGCACATATCGCCGAATGGCTCGTGGTGCCCGTAAGATTCTCCATCCGTCGCTATGCTTACGAGCTGCGGATCCTTACGGTTCGGGTCCCAGGCGTCCGTGATGCGCCGGCCAAAGACATTCGCATCGCGGAGAAGGTGCTCGAAGCCCACCGCGCTCGAAAGCCACGGATTGTAAAAGAACACGTCAAGATATCCTTCGCAGAGTGCGTGCCCGTCCTTATCCTTCGGGAAAATGCGGTACGGACGCGTCGTATCAATATCCGTGTTCGTGCAGCCCTTCCATTCTTCCGAGCCGAGTTTGCGGAAACTTTCCGCCTGCGTCGGGGAAAGAATCACGAATTCAATGCCTTCGCGGATAAGGTCCACGATGACATCCATATTGATGGCGGTTTCCGCGAGCCACATCGCCTCCGGCTTGCGGGCGAAATGGCTTTCAAAGTCGCGGATTCCCCAGCGGATCTGCGTAATGCGGTCTTCGGGGCTTGCAAGCGGCATAATGATGTGATTATATACCTGCGCAATCGCGTTTCCGTGACCGAGCCGATCGACACTCTTGCGGTCTGCCTCCTGAATGCGCGCATAAGTGAGCGGCGTATAAGTGCGTATCCAACCCATGAGCGTCGGGCCGATGTTGAAACTCATGTATTCGTAATTATTGACGATGTCCTGAATGTGGCCAGAGGAATCGAGCATACGGCTCGCCGCGTTCGGACTGTAGCACTCGTGCGCGATACGGTCGTTCCAATCGTGATAAGGAGCCGCGCTCCTTTGGTTCTCGATGACTCCCGTCCAGGGATTTTCACGCGGAGGCTGGTAAAAGTGACCGTGGATTGTAAAATAAAGAGGATGCTTGTCCATCATAAATTCGTGTCTTCTATATAAAATAATTTATAGAATGAGCATTCCGTCGCCGTAGCTGAACAGATGCAGTTTGTGCTCCACCGCATAATGATAAGCGGCGAGCGTATTTTCACGGCCGTAGAATGCCGCCACGAGCAGAATGAGCGAGCTTTTGGGCCAGTGAAAGTTTGTAAGCAGTCCGTCCGCGACTTTGTAATGATAGCCTGGGTAAAAGAACGCGTAAGTCACGCCCTTCTGCGCGACCATCGTGCCGTCTTCCTTCGCGACCGTCTCGATTACGCGCGTGCTTGTTGTGCCGATGGGGACGATACGCCCGCCCGCCTTGCGCGTATTGTTGATGATGTCGGCGTTTTCCTGCGTGATCTCGTAATGCTCGCCGTGCATCTTGTGCTCGCGGTAATCTTCCACGGAAATATTCTGGAACGTCCCCGGGCCCACATGAAGCGTCACTTCCGCGACCTTGATTCCCTTGGCCCTGAAATCCACCATCATCTGTTCGCTGAAATGCAGGCTCGCCGTGGGGGCGGCGACCGCGCCCGAATACTTCGCGAAAATCGTCTGGTACGCCTTCTTGTCCTCTTCATCGTCCGGGCGGTTGATGTACGGCGGGAGCGGAACGTGTCCCTTGGCGTTCATGATCGCTTCGAGCTCCACGGGCGTCACATCGAAACGGAGCACGCGCGCGCCGTCTTCCTTGATGGATTCGACCGTCGTCTTCACGCCGGCGATTTCAAGCGTGCGGCCGACCTGGAACGCCTTGCCCGGGCGCACCCAGGATTCCCAGCGCGCCTTGCCGGATTCATCGGGG
>JBAYFD010000088.1:0-7165 GCA_041667365.1 Fibrobacteraceae bacterium
GCGCAGAAGCTCAATGCCGATTATCAGATCAACGCGTTCAGCGGGCGCGGACTCGTGAGGAACTTCGAAGACATCGTTCCCGAATGGACTATTCCCACCCTTTACGAATACGCCATTCCCGGGATGACGGAAGAAGGGGAAGCCCCGCGCTGGGATTTCGCAAAATGGCATCCGCAGGTCATCGTGCTGTTCGTCGGCATCAATGACTGGCAAGGGCACGGGCCGTACCCGGAAGCATCCGGCTTCGACCGCGCTTATGCGGAATTCATGGATAAACTCCGCAAGCTTCACCCCGGTGTTAAATTTTTGCTCATTTCTACGAAAATCTGGCCGGAAGATTCGCTGACACCCCGGGTGAAAACCATTTTCGAGCACGAAAAGGCAGAAGGCCGCACCGACGTCAATTTCACGGTCGTGTCTTCCCGGAACACCGCCCTAGACGGACATCCGGACGTCCGGTCGCAGAAAGCGATGTCGGACAAGATAGCGCCCCTTATCGCCCGGCTCGCCGGATGGACATCCAAGTAGCAATATTTCCACCAAAAATTTCCCGTCCCCGTCGTTTCTTTTGTCCTTTTAATATATTTTCACCGTATATATTATGGCAAAAGTACTTACCAAGATTGCATCGCTCTTCAGGATCAACATCCTGATTCTCGCTCTGCTCATCCTCACGATAGCAGCGATTTTGGCGTACCGGTACGGAATGAATTCCATCTACACCATCAATCCGGCGACTTACCCCTACATCATCGCCCAGACCGATTCCGTCGACGGTGGCAATTCCGTGCTCACGATGACGCGCACGGATTCCTCCATCATCATGGACTACGAACTCCGCGAAGGGTATCCGTACCCCTACGCCGGCATTCAGATTTACCTCGGCGACGGCAAGACCCGCGGCAAGGATCTCTCCAAATACGACAGCATCTACGTCTGGATCAAGCCACGCGGCGAAGGTTCCGTGCGCATGTACCTCCGCGGTTACGACAGCGCCATCTACCGTCCGGGCGACCAGACCTCGCTCAAATTCAACGAAATTGAATTCTACCCGCTCGAAGAGACCTACCCCGCCGTATTCGTCCCGCAGGAACTCCGCGTCGCGAGCTGGTGGGTCGCTCAGAACAACGTCAACGCGCACAAGGCGCGCATCGACATTTCCAACGTACCGCTCATCGAAATCCAGACGGGAACGGGCGCGCCCCTCGGTTACGGCACCCTCGAGATCATGGGAATCCGCTTCAAGGGAAAATTCATTTCCGAACTCAAGCTCACGACCGGGCTCGTCGGCATCTGGTTCATCACCTTCCTCGTCATTCTCATCATCCGCTTCGTGGATTACAGCAAGGAACGCGCACGCGAACGCCACCGCCGCGAAGAGCTGGAAAAGATCAACAAGGCGCTTGAGCTTGAAAAGAGCGACCTCGAAAAGGCGAACAAGGAAGATCCGCTCACCGGATGCCTCAACCGCGTAGGCTTCGGACGGCTTCTGGTGCAGGCGCAGGAAAGCCTCATCAAGAACGGCAAGCCGATGTCCTTCATCATGCTCGACATCGATCGTTTCAAGGATGTGAACGACACCTACGGTCACAGCGTGGGCGATGAAGTCCTCGTGAACCTGTCCAAGCTGGTGCAGAGCCGCATCCGCAATTCCGATGCGCTCATCCGCTGGGGCGGTGAAGAATTCGTCGTGCTGTGCGGGAACACGTCCCTCCAGAACGCGCAGTACCTCGCCGAAAAGCTCCGCCTGAACATCGAGAAGTCCCAGCTGATAAAGCAGCGCCAGGTCACCTGCTCCTTCGGAGTCGCCGAAATGATCGCCGGGGAAGATTCCAAGAAACTCTTTGAACGCGCGGACAAGGCTCTTTATGCATCAAAGGAAGGCGGGCGCAACCGGGTGACGAGCGCCACTTTCAGGAAGCAGTCGTAATATGAAAAAGATTCTTTTTCTTCTTGTTCTGATTTTACTTTCAGGCTGCGCGAGAAAGGGACCGGACTTCATCCCCCTCTCCCTGCGCTGGTTTGCTTATTCCGGGGATCTTTCAGCGTTCGGCAGCAAAGAAAATCCTGAAATTCTCAGCGACGACATGACCTCCCAGTGCATGATCTCCATGACGCAGGCGCTGATGTCCACTCCGGAAGTCCGCGCGAACGCCGGCGACGGCATGGACTTCGACGTCCAGTACTACGGCATTTATAACGCCGGTGACATCAACATGATTTTCCGCGGAAGCTGCCCGAAGGCGGATTCCGCCGACTATGAAGTTACGCCGATGGCGCTCGATCCGAAGCCCGCCCGCGAAGGGTGCGCCTGGACCGCCCGCTGCACGGAATCCGGCAAGATCAAGGATCTCAAGTTCCTCGGCTCTCCGGAGAAGGTCCAGCGCAGGAAACATTTAGGTCAGTAAGGACAGCCGCATTTTCCGAAAGGGGTAGTTCTATGCAGACGCACGTGCTTTTTCAGTTCAATCATCAGAGGCTTGCTCTGATGATTTCCGATGCCGTACTCATCGCGCTCGCCGTGCTGCTATCCTATTCCGTCGCCTTCACCGGCAGGATCAACCTCGTCGTGGGGATCGAGGGCTTCTACGCCATCCTCCTCTACTGGCTCGGGACGCTCCTCATTTTCGCCTACGGGAAGCTCTATACCAAGCCGTCCACCGAATTCACGCGCAAAGACCTCAAATGGCTCGCGATGATGAACGTCTACGTTGTCGGAGCCGTATTCATCACCCAGTACGCGGTGGACCCGGAATACTGGCTTTTCGCCCTTCTCTTCATGCTCGCTTCCTTCATCATCCGCACGATCCTTTCCGCAATCTGCATCGTGGAAGGTCAAAAAGCGGACGTCATCATCTCGGCGATCATTCCTCTCGCCCTGGGCGCGATAGCGGCGCTGCTCCTCACGCCTTCGGTGAAGCCTTATGCCCCGCTGCCGGACACCGGGGTGAAAATGCCGTTCACGGCGACGCTTCTATACTTTCTCTACAGCACATCACTCCTCGCCCTGGGACGCTTCGGGCAGGCGTGGATCATCAAGAAAGCCAAGAAACGCAAGGAAAAAACGGGCGCGTTGTAAGAAGCGACAACGGCTTTTGTCCGTCCGGACAGGCTTCTCGAAATCCCTCGCCTATCTTTATCATTGTGAAAACCATCTTCGAATATACCGATTACCGCGAATGGTTGCGGGACGCTTTTGACGACCTCAAGAAGCGGAAGACCGTTATGTCCTGGCGGTACATGGCGATGAAAGTCAAGGCGGACCCCGGGAACCTGCTCCGCGTCTCCCAGGGGAAGATTCACCTGTCCACGGCGATGATCACTCCGGTCGCCTCATTCTTCGAACTCCCGGAAAAAGAAACCGCCTACTGGACGGAACTCGTGTTCTTCGGCCGCGCGAAAACGGACAAGGAAGCGTTCGACCATTACGAGAAGATGCAGGCACTGAAGGGCGTTCCGCTCAAGCGGCTGGAAGCGCGGGAGCTTGAATTCTACCGGCATTGGTATTGCAACGCGATCCGTTCGCTCCTCGGCATTCATAAATTCAAAGACAATTATGCGGAGCTCGCGCGCTGCTGCACACCGACGATCACGGAAGATGAAGCGCGCGAAGCCGTCAAACTTCTGGAATCCTTGAAAATGATCGTCCGGGAAAAAGACGGCACATGGAAAGTCACCGAAACGTTCGTGAGCACCGGCGGAAACTGGCGCTCGGAGGCCGTGCGGGAATTTCAGCGCGAAACGATCCGCCTCGCGGGAGAATCCCTCTCCAGGCATCATCCGGCGCTCCGCGACATCAGCACCGTCACGATGACGTTCAACCAAGCGGACATCGCCCTCGTCCGGGAACGCATCAAGGAATTCCGTTCCGATTTATTGCGCCTGTCCCAGGACGGCAGCGGCGACGACGCCGTGTTTCAATTGAACGTTCAGCTTTTTCCACTCGCGATTCTAAATTTTGGTAAAGGAGAAGGGGGTAAAAAATGAATCGGGTCTGGGCTTGTATACTTTCCATTGCCGCCGTGCTATTCATCGCTTGCGGCGGCGAAGAACATGCGGGAGGTCCCGGAAGCGAGACGACCAACGGCATTTATGCGAAAATTTTAAACTCCGATGGCACTGCTGCAGCCAATATGGGAGTAGCGCTGCGGCGCGTCGATTACAGTCCGGACACGTTGAAGGCGACCAACTCGGTCATCCTCGCGGACGGCTATACAGATTCCACCGGAGCGATCCGCCTCGATAGCCTCCCCGCCGGAAATTACCGCATCACGGTATTAAGTACAAATGAATCGTTCTCCAAAGAAATTTCCGTTTCGGACACCGCGGAAACAGAACTTGATACGATCATACTCGCGCACCCCGGCAGCATAAGGGGAAAGGTTTATCTGCCGCAAGGATCGGGCTACGCCTGGATAGGAATCTACGGACTCGACATTCTCGTAAAGAGCGACTCCACCGGAACCTTCACCCTGCCTGCGCTCCCGGCGGGCACGCTCCGCCTGTTCTGCCGCAGCGCCGATTATGCGGGAACGATCGAAGATCCGGATATCGACGTGATTTCCGACAGCACGGTTTCCTGGACGTCCACTTATCCCTCGATGCAGCTGGAATCCTTCGACAAGCCGGCGGCGCTCCGTGGCTGGTATTTCTCGCCGGATACCGCGGCGACGATCACCTTCCCCACAGACAGCGTGAAAAACGGTATCGTATATGATACTACGCGCAATTCCTACGTCTTCCACGGGACATACAAGGCTCCCTACGGAAGCTGGGTCATTCTGGGGCTTTCCCTCGCGGATTCCGCGCTGGACTTCTCCGGGCTGGATTCCATCGTTTTGTACGTTAAAGGAACCGCGGCTATCCGCGTCTCCCTGGAAAACTGGCACGGCTACGGGAATCCCGGCAATCTCAAGGCATGGACAAGCGACACCTGGCTTTCCTCTTCCTGGAAGCGCATCGCCGTCAAGCCATCCGATTTTCTCACAGCCAGCGAGGATACAAATTCCACCGGCTGGGAGAGCGTGAAAGGCAAAGTCCAGCAGTTCCATATTTTCGCAGAATACGGTTTTATTGGAGCCGACATCTACATCGACGACATCCGCTTTTACGGCGTAAAGTTCTGAAGGCCGGTTCATCGGTCTTCCGCGCCGGGAAAGCCGCATCGGATGCCTTGAGATTTAATATCTTTGCAGTCTATGCAAGATCTAAAACAGGCCGCGGACCGCGCCAAAGAGTATTTGTCCCAGGTATCGAAGACCGTTGAAGCCAAGTTCAACGAGCATCTTCCGCCGGAAAAGGACGTTCCCAAAAATTTGCACAAAGCGATGCGCTATTCCGTTTTCGCCGGTGGAAAACGCCTGCGCCCGGCGCTCACCCTCGCCGCGTTCAATCTTTTCGGCGGGAAAAGCGAATCCATCTGGTACGCCGCGAGCGCCCTTGAATTTCTCCATACGTTCTCCCTGATCCACGATGACCTGCCGTGCGTGGACAACGATGATTTCCGCCGCGGGAAGCCCACTGCGCACAAACAGTTCGGCGAAGCGACCGCCGTGATGAGCGGAGACGCCCTCTGCATTCTCGCCTTCGAACTCATCGCCAAGACGGGCAACGCCGATGCGATGTACAGCCTTGCGCACCAGCTCGGCACCTACGGAATGATCGGCGGCGAAATGATGGACATTGAAAGCGAAGGGAAAGAAGTCTCGCTCGAAACAGTCGACTATATCCATTACCACAAGACGGCAGCCCTCATCGAAGCGTCCCTCGTCATCGGCGCCCAACTCGCCCATGCGAGCGCGGAAGACATCGCGAACGTGCAGAGCTACGGACGTTCCATCGGGCTCGCGTTCCAGGTGGTCGATGACATCCTCGACATCGTTTCCACGACGGAAGAACTCGGCAAGGACGCCGGTTCCGACATCGAAAACGGCAAGGCGACTTATCCGGCGCTCATCGGACTAGAAGCGTCCCGCAAGCGCGCGCAGGAGCTTTACGAAGAATCCCTGAAAGCGCTCGGCAAAATCAAAGGCGACACCACGGTGCTCCGCGATATAGCAGCCTTCATCATCACACGCGTGAAGTAATCAATGGAACTAAAGGACATCAAATCGCCCAAGGACATCAAGGGCTGTTCGGTACCGGAGCTCCATGACCTCGCGCGGCAGATCCGCGAGAAGATCATCGATCAGGTGTCGAAACACGGCGGGCATCTCGCCTCAAGCCTCGGCGTGGTGGAGCTCACGATTGCGCTCCATTACGTGTTCAACACGCCCGAGGATATCCTCGTCTGGGACGTGGGGCACCAGGCTTACGTGCACAAGCTTCTCACGGGGCGTTACGACCGATTCGAAACGCTCCGCCAGCAGGACGGTCTTTCCGGCTTTCTCAAGCGGAACGAAAGTCCCTACGACGCTTTCGGCGCAGGGCACGCATCCACTTCCATTTCCGCGGCGCTCGGTTTCGCCGTCGCCCGCGATCATTTTCAGAAGCACAACAACGTCGTCGCGATCATAGGCGACGGAGCAATGACCGGCGGCCTCGCTTTCGAGGCGCTCAACAACGCGGGAATTTCCCGTCAGAACATGACGATCATTTTGAACGACAACAAAATGAGCATTTCCCCGAACGTCGGCGGCTTTTCAAAATACCTGAACCGGATCATCTCCGACCCGATGTACAACAAACTCCGGAACGACATTGACCGCGCGATGTCCAGACTCCCGGGCATCATCGGAACGCATTTCCGCACGCTCTTCAAGGCGACGGAAAAAGCGGTGAAAGGCGTGCTCAAGCCGGGCCGGTTCTTCGAAGACCTAGGCATCCGCTACTTCGGCCCGATCAACGGACACGACCTCGGCGAACTGATTTCCATTCTCGAGCGCGTCAAGGCGATTCCCGGACCCTGCCTTATTCAGGTGATTACGGAAAAGGGACACGGAATGGACCTCGCGGAAAAGAACCCGAGCAAGTGGCACGGCTGCGTGCCCTTTGACCCGGAGAGCGGGCTTCCCCTTTCCGCCGCGGCGCCGACACCCAAGCTCACGAATATTTTCGGACAGACGCTTCTGGAACTTGCGCGCAAAGACAAGCGCATCATCGGCATCACCGGGGCAATGGCGAACGGCTGCGGCCTCGACATCGTCGCGAAGGAACTTCCGGACCA